>NZ_CP037940.1:302065-604130 GCF_004358325.1 Periweissella cryptocerci
TAATAGCACCATCATTGGCTTCTGCATCGGCAATTTGATCCTTGGTAATTTCCACACCTGATGCGACATCTGGATCTTTTACCGTGATAGTTGCACCAGGAATAGCTTTGATATTTTCGGCACCATTAGCTTCAGCATCAGCAATTTGATCCTTGGTAATTGGTGCATCAATACTTTTGTTAGGGTCTTGCACAGTCACCGTTGCACCAGGAATTGCCGTAATGTTTTCGGCACCATTCTTAACAGCATCTTCTAATTGATCCGCTGTCACAGCAACATCGGGTTTCTTATTTGGATCAGTAACCGTTTTTTCACCAGTTTTAGTAACGTTTTGCGCGTCAGCTGGAATTTCGTCACTAGTTACATCAGTTACAACTTTGTCATCATCTTTTACTGTCTTTGAACCGACTTCAGTGACGTTTTTGGCATCAGCTGGTACTTTATCAGTAGTAACCACGTCGCTCTTCACAACATCCGTGGTTTCAGTCGCGCTAGTTTTAACGTCGTATCCATCTTTTTTAGCTTGATCAGCAACGGCTTTATCATCAGTTTCATGGTGTTCTGTCACAACTTGTTGCGCTACCTTATCAGCAGTTGCAACTTTTTCGTTAGTATTCTTAACTGTGCTGTCGGCATGAGCATCAACAGTTGCCGCAACTGCACTGACACTCACCGCTGCCATCGACACCCCCGCCACAGTAACAACATGCTTAACAATATTTTTCTTTTCCATAGTAAATTAATCCCCTTTTTATGTAGCGGTTCCGTCCATCCCTAAACATCCCCAGCCATTTCCTTATACAAAGATAATTAATGGATGATTATAAATAAGTAAACGTTTTTATTTAACACATTACTTATAGTTATCACATTACTACCTTTTTCCTTGTATACAATTTAACATATCTATAATATTTATCAAGCATTTATCAAAATTTGTATCAAGTTCATAGAAAAAACTAATGAAACCCTTTACAACAAATAATAGTTATTCAATACAACGATAACCTATCCAATCCAGTAATATGTAAGGGCCATTAAATACAACCGTTAGCTAAAATAAATAATTTTGTGTAAATTTAACGGGCATTTTTTAGCATGTAAATCTTCTTTGCGTATGCTCATAAACTCACATAAGTTAAGCAACATCGCTCCGCACTATAGCTGTTTGCAGAAGCCCTTTTTGCACTCATACTTATTATTTATCAGTAATTCCCCAACTTTCGAACATTACACATAGTTCTTCTGAGTTAACACGCGTAATTCCGGTAAAAATAATGGTATTTTTACGCCCACTCTCCTTCTGATTACGTTATGCGGGCAGCGGATTTTGTGAAATATTAACAAACTTGCAAAATGAATGCATTATTCATAGGAAGAAATTGCATTATGTTTAAGTATCGTTAGTATGAAATTCGGGGTTCCCGTTTGTTAGCTCGGGTAAACGACAATGCTTTTTTAAATACATTCATCATTCTTTAATTATCTTCACTAAATTATCTCTTTTTTAATTCTCACGGCAAATAACCCCTAAACGCAACAAATTTGTTAATGTTCACTTTCAACGTCGCTAATGCACTTGAAATTGTGATAACAAACCCCATTAAATACAAAAAGAAGCCATTTCTCAGATTATTCTAAGAAATAGCTTCTATATAAAGGTACTTAATTTAACGTTGTTTAAAATTCACATTAATTACAGCAATCTCGCTATCGGAACCAATCCGCATTGGTGGGCCCCAAGTACCAACTCCCGATGTAACAACCATTTGCGGTGCTTTTTTATTTTCGCGATAGTAACCATACGCGGCTGGATACATTTGTTTAACAATCCAATTTCCCGGCCACAATTGTCCATTATGCGTATGCCCACTTAATACTAGTGTGTTTGTTTGTCCGTCATAATCGTGATAATTGCTTGGTTGGTGATCCATCACGATTGTTGGTAAATCGTTTTTAGCCCTAGTTAACGTTTGCAACATCTGCCGCTTAGGTACGTCATTATAAATTGGTCGTGAATCCCGGCGCCCAGCTAAGATAAACTCATCAGCCACTTGTTGCTCATTATCACGTAACAATTTAACATTACCTTGTGCCAAAGTCTGTAAGAATAAATTAAAGTCCTTACCACTATCATGGTTACCTAAGCTTGCATAAACACCATCGTTGGCTTTAAATTGACGTAATATTGATGCCGTTTTCTGTGGCTGATTAAGTGCCGCATCATTACCATCGAACACATCGCCCGCAATCAAAATGACATCCGGCTTGGTCTCATTAACTTGTTTAACAATTCTAGCTAAATGTTGATTACCCGTTACGTACCCGATATGCAAATCACTGATGAGCGTAATTCGTAGCGGCTTGGCATGCACTTGGGCAGTTGTTAGTGTCACATTATAGTCTTTTTGCTCAATCGTTTGCGCGTGGATTAAACCGTATCCCGTTACCAAAACTGTAATGACCACTGCTAACAGTCCACTATATTTCAACACTTGCCGTTGCTGACTTTTTTGACGCCAAATTAATTTCTGCGCTAGCCACGCCAACAAGCCCACTAGATTTGTAAATAGCACTAGATACAGTAGCACACCAAGGAGTGCAAGAAAAATGACCACCACTTGTCGGCCGACTGCTGAGTTCGGATCACGAAACAACGTAAAGCCCAAAACAATCCCCAGTACTACGACGACATAAATACTATTAAACAGCCAGCGCTTCACTTGTGACCACCAAACTGTAGCCCATTTTCGTAATAATCGCCCAGTATTCGTCAATGCGACGACTAACACGGCGATTGGAATTAACATCAATAACCACATTTTGTCTCATCTCCTTTTTCATCAAACTCGTTACCAAGTTTTTACATTTTTTAATTTCATATACCATGGACAATCGTTTCCGCCACATTAATCATTTAATAACTTAATTTTAACATACTCATAATTTTCAACTGAGCAGTACTACTCAAAAAAAACAGCATCATTCCCTAAGCATTGAGAACGCTGCTGTTATACCATTCATACTTTTGTCCAAATTTAGATTTAGATGCGCTTAACCAAGGTTGCGACACCCATGCCACCACCAACGCATAAGGTTGCGACACCCAATTGCTTATCGGTGCGCTTCATATTATGAATTAAAGTTACTAAGATGCGTGCTCCGGAGGCACCTAATGGATGTCCCAAGGCAATCGCCCCACCGTTAATGTTGACTTTCGCGGGATCCACACCCAATTCAGCAACAACTGGTACTGCTTGGGCTGCAAAAGCTTCGTTGATTTCGAACAAATCAATATCATCAACTGCCAAATCGGTCTTTGCTAACAACTTTTCGGTCGCTTTAATTGGTCCCAAGCCCATAATATTAGGGTCGAGTCCAATCAAAGTTGATGCTTCCCATTCAACCAAAGGTGTCAAGCCGAGTTCTGCTGCTTTATCAGCCGACATTAAGACGACTGCCGCTGCCCCATCATTTAAACCAGCAGCATTACCAGCAGTAACCACACCGTCTTCAATAAATGCAGGCTTTAACTTTGCCATCTTTTCAAGTTCCACATTTCGCCGTGGTGCTTCATCTTGCGTAATCGCTTCGCCACGTGTCGCTTTTGCTCGTGATGGCACTGCCACGATTTCATCGGCAAAAAGATTATTGTCGATTGCATTAATGGCTTTATTTTGACTGTTCAACGCAAATTCATCAAAATCCGTCCGGGTGAAATCAAACATTTTGGCGACATTTTCTGCTGTGTGGCCCATTTGAATATCAGAGTACGCATCATTTAACCCATCGGCCAAAATCACATCTTCAAACGCACCATTGCCAAATTTATAACCAAAACGCGCATTGCGTACTAAAAATGGTGCACTTGACATGCTTTCCATCCCCCCAGCAACCACAATATCGGCATCTCCAAGTAAAATGCTTTTAGCAGCAAGATTAATACTTTCAAGACCTGATGCGCAGACAACATTTACTGTCGTTGCGGGAACCGTAACTGGAATTCCCGCGCCAATTGCTGCTTGGCGTGCGGGATTTTGACCACCACCGGCTTGTAAGACATTCCCCATGTAGACTTCTTCAATCAATTCAGGAGCAACGCCAGCATTGTCCAAGGCCGCTTCAATCGCAATACTTCCAAGCTCAGTAGCCGAATAATCTTTGAATTGACCACCAAGTTTACCAATTGGTGTCCGCATCGCACTAACAATCACTACCTTATTTAATTCCATTTTTTATATACCCCGCTGTCCTTGTCTATGACAGTTGCCTTCAATAAATTCACTAACTTTTTGTAGCTACTCCGTTATCTATTTTATCATACTTAATTTTGACTGCAATCATCTGTCTAACCCGTCACTTTTTGCGGTCAAAAAACAGCGTCTTAACCACCCATTAGTAGTTAGGACGCTGGTATCATATTACTTGTTTAGTTACTCAATACCTGTACCCTTGCAAAATAGTGGCCATCTAGATCTGGAAAAATAAGTGATAGTTGTTCACCCATCTCCATAATATTCCAACTACAAGCATTAATGATGGCGTCACCCTCGCAGCTGCAGATAAATACTTTTATAATGAAAGCATTTTACAAATTCATGTCTTGCTTAAAATTCAATGGTGACAAGTCGGTAGCTGTGGTAATTAATTCCGCTGCCAACTTTTGGTACTCAGCTAAGGCTAGTTTTGCATTGGCATTGCTTTGTGCGGTCAAGTATTCAATCAGGGTATCCCCAGTCAATTGACGAGCTTGGCAATCAGCTCTTGCCACATTGGCTGCTAAGATTACATTTAATTTCTTTTGGGTATCTTGTAGCGTCCGACCAAATTGTAAATAGTGTGGATCAACAAGCACACCCACAAGTTTAAAAATCCAGTATGCAGATTGAGGGTGATATTTTTCAGTGGCGAGTTGATATTCCGCTGGCGTTGTTGTTGCTCCCGCATAGAATGGTACATAAACTGATTGTGCCGCCACCCCTTGTGCTATCCAGTGAATGCCAGCTACTTCTGTTGGCATGTTGGGCCGAATTTGTAAAATATGGGATTCTTGCGTCTTCGCTAGACTAACTGGCCGAAATTGGCGTTTTTCTTGTTCGCTTCCCACGCCAATTGGATCAAATGCCGTTCCTTCAAAGTGCGATGCGAGAAACTGTTGAGCTTCCAACCGTGAAATTTTGCGATTGGCCTTGCGAATAAATGGCATGTCATCACTAGCTGGGACTTGCGCAATTTCAGGATTAAACATTTGCTGGCCATACCAGACCCGTGGCGTGTTGTAATAGGCATCTGATAAATCATGCGTGCCAAAAATATTCCGCCAGTTAAAGGTTTCAGGATTAGGATTTAGATGGTTTTGCGAAACTACATCCCGTAAATCAGACTTATATATGAAGTTATCTGCATCGTCGAAATCAATTTCTTGGATTGCCATTTGATTAGCCACTACTGCATAGGCATCATCTGGAATCCGTTGTGCAACCCACTGGTGTCCACCGGCAGATTCAAAATACCAGACTTCTTCACGATCACTAAAGAGTACGCCATTCGATTCGCACGTTCCGTATTCTTCGATAATCATACCCAACCGACGCACACCTTCACGTGCTGATTGGACGTATGGCAATACTACGGTCACCATAGCTTCTTCACCAATTCCGTCAGTCTCCAATGGATCAACCGCTAATGCGCGTTCGTTAGTATATGTTGATTCAGTTGCACTCATCGCAACGCCATATTCATTAATGCCTGCTTCTTCAAACAGGCCAAATTCCTTCGTCCATTCAGGCGTTGCGGTGTACTTGCCACGAACTTTGGGTAATTCCATCGTAAACCCATTGTCTTTTGAAACAAAAGTTTGTGGTTCAAGGAATTCTTCATGTGGCCGCACAACCAATGCTTTCGCCCACGCGGCCCGTGAATCTTCATTGCGGCCAATCATCGTTGAGCCATCAATTGATGCGTCCTTCCCAATCAAAATACTGGTACATGCTTTGAAATTAAATGTATTATCCATCATTTCATTTACCCCACTTTTCTTTTTGTTTGCTATTAGTATTATAGCCTATTCAATCGCATCTCTGTGCGTGTAACCGACTCGAAACAAAGCGCTAAAATTTTTCTAGTGTGGAATTTGGATATGCATCTCAGATTGATTCCCACTACGAGGCTGGAACCAGTCTGGACACCGTGATGGAAGACAAGCATTTGAAGCCACAGTGCGGTCTTCAAATGTTTGCGAAGCTTGGGTTCGCTAACGCGCTAACCATCTTCACAAATCCATAATCAGTAACGAAACCCGTTACTGATTATGCCATCACGGTGCGAGCTAAAGTCCAGCCTGTTTCCAGCCCCTTCGTTAGTTTGAGTAGGCAGTCTGACTAGTAATATGCCGTAATCCTTGTCGCTGCAAGTTTAGCGGTAATCAATAATTCCACGCAGTGGCATCATACATCTCATCATATTTTATAAATTCCACGTCAGACGAAATAGAGCAAAAAAACGCCACTCCATCGGGAATGACGTTTTGTAAGTTTAATTTAAAAAGTAAAAAAATTGTCTCTATTTCTTCTAGCGTGAGATTCTCATTTCTGTACTTTTGTTTAGGGATACTCTCGTACCACGGAATATATCCTAGTCACTAGTTTGAGTACAGCATGAAATCAGCGATAACTGATTTGCTTGAATCTACACCCTACGTCAGACGGAATAGATTCAAAAAAAGTATCCACAATCATGCTAATACAAATTTTAGTTTTCCACTGCCAGTTGCTGTAATTGCAATGTTTGTGCCTGATTGATTTCATCATACAACTTATTAGCTAACGCCTCATTAAGATTCCCCGCCACAAATTGGGTCTGCACATAATTATATTCCAACTGAAACGCTTGAATAAAAAGATCAACGGGAATTTTTTCATTTTCCACATAATCTTGCCGGAAATATCGCTGCCGTTCTTCTAAGGTTCGTTGTACGAATTGAATATCGGTAATTTCCTCATGTGAATTGGTTAGGCGCTCTTTAGCTAAATCTGTTAGATAATTTTCTAAGCGCTCATGCAATTGCGTTTCAAGTTGCCACAACTGTTCCCGAAAATCGTCATGTTGTTGCGCCGCATCCGCATGCGCTTTTTGCCACTCCTGCCGGGAATTCAGTCGCTGTTTATGGGTAAACTGCCCTTGTTTCGCATGCCAAAGTTCATGTGCAACAACATGCTTAATATCATTAAATTTACGCAAGATATTAAACCGTTGCCCTGAATAGGTATTCAAAATCTTACGATAAACGCTTAGTACTCGTGGTTCATACATTTCCTTGACTTCATTACTATTCAAAAAATCATCTTCAAGCTGTCCCACCATTGACCAGATTTGATAATATTGTTGACGGTGTTGGGTTTCATCACCAAATCCCTTTTGTGATTGTAGTTGCCCGATTACGGCAAAACGGACATCATCAACAGTAATTTGTTCCGTCAAATGCAAACTAGCGTAATCAATCATTTGAACACGCGCATTTTCAAGTTCCGTTTCATTAAAAGATAAATCCTTCGCAGGTAAAATTCGCGGTAATACCAACGCTGGTACAATCATACTCAACAGAATAATTACTGTCGCGAGAATTAAAAGTTCTTCACGATACGGAAATGCATGCCCAGCGATCATTAGTGGTAATGAGAATGCCATCGCTAAGGTAATTGTTCCATGTACTCCACTTAGCGCAAAAACTGCTGAGTTCGTATTTCTTTTTTTAGAGTTATGCGGGCCAAAGTACAAGGTGCTTTCTGGAATATCACCGATTCGTCCAGCTAAGAACCGAATTAGCAACATCACTACATAGATCACGAAGCCCAAGCCTATCAACTGCCAACTCGCTCGAGCGCCCAATTCTCCAAACTCCTCGAACACCCTTGGCAAACTAACGCCCAATAAAATGAATACGAAACTATTCAATAACGCACTAATAGTATCCCAAATCGTGGTTGAAACAAGTTGTACCCTGGTCGCCGTGAGCTTTAAGTTTTCTGACTCAAAATTGTGAATCATTCCAGCTGTCACTACGGCAATGATTCCAGAAGTTCCAACATGTTCGGCTAACAAATAAACGACAAATGGTGTCAGCAACGCAATCGGAATAATTGTCAATTCTGGCGTAACAGCCCGACGATTAAAAAACGTACGAACCGTAACAAGCAAAAATCCTGTAATTGCACCAACAGCAATACCACCAACCGCAACAAACACAAAATGCCCCAAGCCATCCCAGACCGAAATCGAACCCTTTGCCATCACCGATAATGCCAAATCAAGCATCACTAGGCCACTTGCATCGTTGAACAGAGCTTCATATTCTAGCGCATTATCCACTCCCGTATCAATTTTAGATTGAGCAGTAAGCGACTTAACTGCAACCGCATCAGTGGGTGTAACAATTGCCGCCAAAGCAAGCGCCAACGGTAAGGTCCATTGTACCTCTAAGCGATTTGCAAGCATACCAACAATGGCAACCGTCACCACAGCCAATACAACTGCCAATAAAAATATTGCCCGTACATTTTTCCGAACCCCTTTTAATGAAGTTTTCTGTCCATCATTAAACATCAGCGGCGCAATAATCAGGAGCATAAAATACTCTGGTTCCAACTCAAAATTCCGCATAATCGAAGTCAGCGACAACAATACTCCAATGACTATCAAGACAAATGCGTCCGGAACCTTTGGAAAAACTTCATGGAGCATATTCGCCGCGATTACCCCGACGACTAAGAGTGCTAATAAATAAAAAATAGCCATATATTACGTGTCCTTTACTTTAGATAATGGCTAATTTTACCACACGCACCAGGCAGTATTCAGCAATCGACCGTTTATTATTCAAATTTATATTTTATGCTCAAATTCCGCAATTAGGTTCTTTTCTGTCTGACGGGGGATTGAATAAACTAGTAAAAAAAGTAATAAGGTGTATATTCAAGCAAATCCGTTATCGTTAATTTTGTGATGCGCCCAAACTAGTGCTTAATGCACATTCCGTGATAGGTGAGTATTCTTAACCAAAGGTACAGAAATGAGAATCTCACGTTAGCATAAATAGAGCCCGCAATTCTTATTTTCGTCCAACTCACCGCAGCCAAAATAAAAAAACACAAATAAAAGGGGCTGTATTTTTTTTAGCGTGGGATTTCAATATCTCACGCTTTTTTGGTATTCAAATTTCACAAACTTTTCCCAAAATAAAAAGACATACATCGTCTTTCCTTGTTATTCTGAAGTTCTCACACAAACAGAAAAGGAAATACGACATATGCCACTATATTCTATCTTACGTGCCACTGGATTAACAGACCCAAATTTCAATTTTCACATTACTGATGATGGTGAGTTCAACTATCTTACTCAGAATGACAAACATGATTACGCAACCCTTAATTACGCCGCTACGCTTGATGTTATGCCTGAATGTTGCCCTTACTGTGCTCATTCAAGTTTGTATCGCCATTCCACGGAATATTCGGTTCACGTATTGCCTTCCACAAACGGTTATCATCAAGTCCTACATCTCGACAAAAAACGTTATAAGTGTAACGGCTGCGCCCGTACTGTTGTCGCCCAATCCCATGATTTACGGGACAATTCTAAAATTACACGCCCTTTATTGCTTCAAATACTCGACCTCGCACGATTTGATATCTCAGCCAAGTTGATTTCATATATCCTCAAACTATCACACACTAAGATTCATAAACTTCTCAACGCCACAGCTGACCGTTACCGGCCAAACTATGAACAACAACTCCCACCAGTTATTTGTATTGATGAAGTTCAATACATGAAAAATCGCTACGGCTTCGAAATGATCAATGGCTCGAATTCTGATTTTATCGAGATTTTCCCAGAGCGCACGAACGCTAAAGTTAGGGGCTATTTGGCGAATTTCTCGTTAAAAAATCGTAAATGTGTGAAACTTGTGGTCACTGATATGAACGCCAACTATCAAAACTGTTGTCCGGCGATGTTTCCTAACGCACAGGTCGTTATCGACCGCTTTCATACTGTCCAACTGGCGATGAAAGCCGTTCAATCTGTCCGAACTGGGTACCAAAACACTGTCGACAACCGTACTCGAATCTACAAAATTCTCAAGTCCAACTGGAAACTTTTCTTAACCAACGAGTCAAAGTATGATATTTTCGCATCGCGCTGGTTCAAAGGCATTAATCAATACGCTTTCACCATCGACATCCTTGATGAGGTCTATACCCAATGCCCAAACTTGGGCATTGCTTGCGAAATCTATCAGCTTATTTTACGGGCCGTAAACAGCCGCAAGGAAGATGAATTCGTCGCGCTACTTAAAAACTATAAAACTACTGGCACGCCCATGGATACGGTCATCAAAACTTATAAGAAATACAGACGTGGCATCATTGAATCGTTTAGAGTTAAAGCCAGTAACGGGCGTATTGAAGGCATTAATCGACGTATCAAACAAATGAAACGGACCGCCTATGGTTACGCTAAACCCGCTAACTTCTTCCATCGAATTCGTCTCCAATTATTAAATAAACACGTTTTAACATCACAATTCACTAAATTGATGACAGAATAAAACCCCGAAATCCGTTAAGATTCCAGGGTTATTTCACAAGCTTAATTTCGCCCAACCCACGTCAGACGGAATAGAGCCATAAAAGGCCCCTAACTCTCGCGAGCGGGGCTACTTTTATTTAACGGAAGAATCACGCCAATTCAACGTTTACTTACCCGAGAAATGGACTTCATTAAAACTGTTGGCGTTTCCGCTTGATCAAAACATGGGACGTGGACACCCACAAGTCTTACGAAACTACTTTGCCTGGCTAATAACTTTATGCACCGAAAACATCCTGTGCTTCATGCTAATCTAACTACGATTAGTTGTCGCTAACTTGGTAATCTACCTGGTATTAGTCGAGAGCAAACCTCCAGCAAATCCGGCCACAATCACTCACAACTACTAAACGATTATCTGGTATCGGATTCTTATGGTTCTTCCTTACAAGATATATAATATCATGTAAGCGTTTACAACGCAACTATTTTATTTCATTTTCTGATATATTGTCTTCTCGCTCAATTGGACGCAACTTAATGTGCTTCCTGAATCCCAATTGCAATGGTACGGTTTCATCAACCACATCACTATAATCCAACCCGTACCACGTTTTTTGCGAACTTGAGACGCGTTCCAACCAGAACCGAGATTGAATCACCCATTTATCAAACCACTTCAATTCAGACTCTGGCGATAACTCTTCATGAATTAAAATAAACATAAAGTCACCCACCTGGCGATTCGGAATTGTTGTGTATTTTTGCGGTTGCTTATGCACGATTTTATTTTTCATCAAATCATTCACAATCTGTCGCAAATAAATATTGATACTTTGATTGCGCCGGAAGCCGAGATTGATATTGATTAACATGACATGTTCACCAAATTTTTCATATGAATATTCCGCCGTATCAGGATAATCTGTAACATTAACTGATACAAACCAATATATATCCGCGCGCTTTGGCCGTTTATCCAGAATTGAGTACATAATTTCTTTTTTGATGTCTGTATTATTTTTGACATTCACTAAGAAAATCAAATTTTGAGCATAGACATCATAGTTGTTATCTTCGGCTAATTTGTTCAATTGATCTTTGTATGCATATAAGGAAGCGTACTCAACTGAATAATCTTCTGATTCCCGTAAGTACTTACCATGGTGCCAAATGAACATTACTAATAGAATAACGCCTGCGATAATTACAGTGACGTACCCACCATGGATAAACTTAACTAATGAAGCAATAAAGAACAGCGTTTCCAACGTTCCAAAGAACCCAACTAAACCAATGGCAAATACACGCTTCACGTTCTGCATCCGTAAATATTGATATAGCAGAATTGTCGTCATTAACATCGTCACCGTAATTGCCAGTCCATAGGCAGCTTCCATGTGCGCCGAAGTTTGGAAGAAAGCAACAATTGACAAAGTCACAGCCGCAATAATCCAATTAATCGAAGGCATGTAGAGTTGACCACGATGTTGGGTTGGATAGAGCACCTTGAAGCGTGGTAAAATCTTGAGCCGCATTGCCTCGGCAACCAATGTAAACGAACCCGAAATCAATGCTTGTGAAGCAATAATGGCTGCCACAGTTGCCAAGATAATCGCTGGAAAGCGAATTGGTGCTGGTACGATTTCAAAAAACGGATTCAAATTTGCAATTGTGGCCGTGCGATTATTGATTATCCAAGCTCCTTGACCCAAATAGTTCAACGTCAATGTTAAGAAGACAAATGGCCACGTGTTATAGATATTAAACCGGCCGACATGCCCGAGATCCGAATACAACGCTTCAGCCCCGGTTGTCGCCAAGAACACACTACCCAAAATGAATATTCCGACTTTGTTATCTGGACTAAACAAGACATGAATCGCATAATATGGATTCAATGCTTGGAGAATTTCAATATTACCCGCGATATTCAGGATGCCAATCACGCCAAGAAAACTAAACCAAACGAACATGGCTGGTCCAAACGATTTGCCAATCCATTCAGAGCCAAACCGTTGAATACTGAACAATGCCAGTAACACGACCATGGTTACAATCACAACTTCGGACTGAGCACTAATCGGTATGATCGAACCAAAATGCATGCCTTTAAGGCCTTCAACTGCCGTTGTGACAGTCACGGCTGGCGTCAGCGTTCCATCAGCTAGTAATGCTGCGCCACCAATCAACGCTGGAACTATTAACCAACGTTTACGTTTACGAACCAAAGTGTAAAGAGCAAAAATCCCCCCTTCACCGCGGTTATCCGCCTTTAATGCAATCACCACATACTTTATGGTCGTCAATAACATAATCGTCCAAAAAATTAATGAGATTGCACCAAAAATCAAATCACGTGACACACTTGCCAGACCGCCGTTGTCTTCTACAATTGTTTTCATCGTATATAGTGGTGATGTACCAATATCTCCGTAAACAATTCCAAGTGTCACTAAAAGACCGGCCGCCGTTACGCGTTGCCTTGTTTTCGCATTCATTTCCATTCCTCGATACATATTTTTCTTATAAACAAAATCAGTATATCACCTAAATCAATTAAAGCTAGTGTAGCGAATTACAAATTCAAAAAAGTTCTAACCCGTTAACATCAACAGGTTAGAACCTTGATCAAAATACTATTAACAGTACTTGTCCCCTAGTAATTAAATGCCACCACTTGTAAGCTCCCACCGTCGCTTATCTGTTCTTATTTTCCGGCTTTTGCTACCGCAGCTTGGCCCAAAATGTTCAAGTAGTTAAATGGACGGTCAAACCAAGGTTGGAATAACATATCAACCATGGCTAATTGCTCAATCGTAAAGTTTGCTTGGATTGCAATTGAAACGGCATTGGCTGATTGCGAGATGTCGTATTCACTAACTAATTGGGCACCGACAATCCGGTGGGTCTTAGTTTCCCAAACTAATGTCATCAAAACTGGAGTTGTTGATGACATAAATTCAGGGCGGAAGTTATCTTCAACTGTAACACTTTGGACGTCCATATCTTGCATTTCGGCAGCTTCCTTCGTCAATCCAGAAGCAGCAAAGTTCAAGTCATACAATTTCAAACCAGAACTTGCTTGCGTCCCCATATATTCAAGGGTTGGTTCAACAATGTTCATACCAACTAATGTACCTTGACGCACGGCATTCGTTGCCAATGGAATATAAGCGTTATCATGAGTTGGGTTGTAGTGCACTGCCACTGAATCCCCAGCACCAAAAATATCAGGGTTTGAAGTTTGCATGTAGTTGTTGGTCATAATGGCACCGTTTGGCAACATGTCAACTTGGCCCTTCAACAAGGCAGTGTTTGGCTTGAAACCAATTGAAAGAATTGCAATATCAGCAGTATATTCACCACCATCAGTTGTAACTATAACTTGTTTGTCACCACTAAAGCCCTTGACCATTTCACCGGTCACAACTTTAACACCGTGTTCTTCAAATTGCTTGGTAGCTTTATCCGTAAATGCTGCGTCGAAATACTTGTTCATAATCCGTGGCATGCCGTCAATTACAGTGACCTTCTTACCACGTTTTTCAAATGCTTCAACTAATTCAACCCCAATGTATCCCGCTCCGATAACAATCACTGATTCAATATCATCGGCTTTGGCAAAGAGTGTTTGGGCGTCGTGATAGTTTTTGCACAAGTAGATATTGTCATTTTTGATACCATCGATTGGTGGCACAATTGGCAATGAACCAGTCGTCATAATAAGTTTGTCATACGTATCAGTAATTTCAGTACCAGTGGCTAAATCACGAACTTGCACAGTCTTATTGGCTGCATCAATTTTCAAGACTTCGTGACCCATTTTCAAATTAGCACCTAAACTAGCCAATTCTTCAGGACTTGAATAGAACAAGCCGTTGACATCTTTCACTTCACCTTGTAAATACAAAGCAATCCCACATGACAAGAATGAAACATTATCATTTTTTTCATAAACAGTAATATCTGTATCTGGATAATTTGTGAGCGTTTGCTTGATGGCAGCCGTTCCCGCGTGTGTACTTCCTACTACAATAACTTTCATGTTAATCTCCTTTTAACTTCCGTATGTGAAGAATTATACAACTCAAAAAGACCGTTTAGGCTCCACTTTCCTAAACGGTCTTTCAAACGTCCTAAACGGTTATTAAATGCTAAAATCGTTCCGTCATTGTTTTCATCATGTTACGTGCAACTGGCAAGGTTTCACCATTACTTACCTCTAATAAATGCTCCGTTTTGTTAAAGGCGCTAATTTTGGCCGGATTAACCAGACATGCTCGGTGACAACGCACTAGCTCAGTATTTTGTTCAGCCAGCTCACTTAATTTCCCATAAAACTCAACAACTCCATCATCAGTAACTAGGCGTAATTGATGCGGAACCGGGGTTGTTTCTATATACAATATCTTATCAAATGGCACTTTATGTTGTTGTGCCTTTCCATCAAGTACTAAGTTTTCTGCGGGTGTAATCTGGGCTGAGCGCTTGGCTTGATAGTTAATTGTATATGCCAACCGTTGTCGCAACTCATCAACTGGGAGACGTTTATCAATATAATCAAATGCTGCTACCCGATATTCAAACGTTACTGGTGCAAATTTTTCAAAACTGGAAATAAATGAAATTGTCCCAAATGGATCGTGTTGCCGTAACTTACTAGCGACTTCCAAGCCACGTAGCTTGACCCCGTGGACATCAACGTCAATGAAATACACGTTATTTTCACCGGAGTGATTATGAACAGCAGCCGTAAAATCCGCCAATTTTGTAAACACTTCCACAACACAATTTGTGATTTTTTGAGCTCTTTTTATTTCTTTAGCCAATTGCCCAATTTGTGTGGCGGTGGCTAACTGATCATCAACGACATATATATTCATTACGACCCATCCCCCTTCGATTACGATTTCAACTATAACTAATTTTAGCATATTAGGGACAAATAAAAAAAGAGTGTCCCAAAAGAACACCCTTAATACACAAGCTTTAGTTCAAGCCACGTACAGCTTTCCAGTTTCGGACATAGCCATCAACACCTTTTAGTGCACTGACAACATCATCAGCGGTTACTTCATATGGCATTTGTTTGATAGTTTCACCTGCAGCCGTTGCTTGCTGACCGACAAGTAACAAGTCTTCATCAGAAGCGTCTGCAAGATGTAAATCCGCCAAAGTAGTTGGTAAACCTAATGAATAAATGAACTCGAGATATTTTTCAAACGTTGCTTCATCAGCCCCATCAAGAAATAGTTCCGTTAAAATTCCATACGCAACTTTTTCACCATGTGTTAAGTGGTGAATATCGCCCTTCAACGCTGTGAAACCATTGTGAATTGAGTGAGCTGCTGCGAGACCACCACTTTCAAAACCGAGGCCCGAAAGTAATGTATTCGCTTCGACGATTTTTTCCAATGCTGGTGTAACAGCGTGGACTTTGTTAGATTCGATTGCCGCATGCCCATATGCAAACAAGGTATCTTCGGCCATTTGGCCAATCGCAATTGAAGCTAAAGTTTGCTTTGCGCCTAACATCGTATCACCATATGCAGTTTGGACATCGCGTACTTCGACAAAGGTTGCCAAAGCATCGGCAATTCCTGAAGCCAACATCCGCACTGGGGCATTCGCAATCACACGGGTATCAACGAGCACTAATTCAGGATTTTTTTGATAGAATTCATAACGATCAAAATTTCCTTCATCAGTATACAGCACTGACAACCGTGATGTTGGTGCATCAGTTGAAGCAATCGTTGGCACAATTACAACAGGTGTTCCCAAGATATCGGCAATTGATTTTGCTGAATCGATCGCCTTACCACCACCAACCCCGATGACAACTTCGGCACCGGCAGCTTTACCAATTTGGGCAATGCGGTTGATTTCATTATCGGATGCTTCCCCTTGGAAATCCGCCACATTAACCTTAAAACCATTGGCTTCCAGATTAGCAATCAGCGTGTTACCTGCGTATTTCTTCGCAGAACCACCCGCCAACATCAGCACGTTCTTACCAAATTTTTCGATATATTGCGAACCTTCGTTTAAAACGTCTTTACCTTGAATATAAGTTGATGGACTAGCAAAAATTTGTGTCATTTGAACTTCCTCATGTGTCGTGAATTTAATATGTTAATTATATCACAAAACATGTAAGCGTTTCCGCCGTGAACACTTATCACACACGGTTCTGCCAAAATCACTTAACAAAATTCAATGTCACTACCGTTTTAGATTTTTTCTTATCGACTCCCGTGACAATCATTTTTGCACCGTGCTTAACCAAAAATTCATCTTCACTTTGATAATCTGACAGTGGCGCAATTGCAGCCCCGTATTTACCGGCAGGCAATTGAATTTTCAAAATTGCATCACTATTGAAGGAGTTTGCAATTTCACGATCAAATGACGTCGACATATATGCTTGGTCTGAATAACGCGCTCCAACCTTAATCTGACCACCTTTGACCCCATAACCGATTGATTGCACGCTAGTGCCACGCCATACCGTCACATTGAGTGGCATCGCGAATTTATTCAAACCGCGGTCAATCTTGCCCACTTCGCCCTTTACTTGCTTAGTTCCAGGAATCAAATTCCGGAGGTAACTATTAATATCTTTATAGCCATCCGATGTGTAATGATAGATGGCTTTCTTTTGTGGTTTTGTTAATTTTTTGGCCCATTTGTGACTGGCTTGCAAAACTAAAGCATGCTGCTTTGCTGTCAAATTAGTCGTTTTCGTATCATACGTAAATTGTTTTGCTGGTGTCACATACATTTGTGAAGCCTTTAACGTTTTAGATTTAATGATAATTCGGTGCCCATTTAGTGCTTTGACCTTCGCCCCAACCTTAACAACCGAATTCTTTGACAATTTGAAAGTTTTCACTACTTTCTGATTACTCTTCTTAACTTGGTAAACTTTAATCGTCTTAGCAGTTACTTGTAGCTTATGCCCCTTTTTAACCGCCTTACCCAAATTAGCCTGTGACATACCATCCGCATGGACGCTGACCCCAACACCCATCGCCAACGTTGCAACCCCCAACGTCGTAATTCCAAACTTCTTCATTCCATTCATTATGCATTTCTCCCCAAAATAAATTGTATTGTCGTCATGTAACAAAAATAAATGTAACATTACCGTAATGTTTCTTCAACTACTTTTTAAATTTGGCACATTTACCCCGGTCAACGCCTAAAATCACAAAAAAAATTTGACAATTAAAATGGCAATCGTCAAGTTAATTCCTAATAATGAGTCATATCACTGGTATTAATCTAAAAAAGGTCTATCGTTAGAAGAGTAGATTGCATTCTACAAAAATTTAGTTCGACGAAAGAGGCTTATACCATGGTAAAAAAGCACAGTAAAGAAGAACGTAAAGCATTGATTGAAGCAGAAATGGCTGCTCGCGATAAGGACCCAAAGGATACTAGTAAAGAATCTGGCTTCGATAAACTTCGCGATCAAGAAGCTAAGTTAAACCAAGCATAGTAACTAGTTTACAACGCATATATTCGATTAAACTTAAAACGTGTCGTCTATTAATGGCGCCACGTTTTTTTCGTTCACTAAAAGCGAGTTTGTCTTGCCGGTAAATAATCTCATTACAGCATTGCGTCATTTATTACAATAGTGTAACATTGAGTTTTATCGATGGTTGTCACTTGCTTTATTAATGTATTAGCTATCATCCACATGCAATGCCTTCAAAATCAAGCACATATCATTTATTACTAGAACTATAAGGGAGTTTTATCATGGGGGAAACACATCTACACCGCCGCTATATTAGTGGCTTTGACGGGGTTCGCGCGATTGCCGTGCTCGCTGTTATTTTATATCATATTTTTCCAAACGCATTACCTGGGGGTTATTTGGGGGTGCCAATTTTCTTTGTAGTTTCCGGTTATTTAATTACCGATTTACTACGACAAGAGCTCGCCAATACCAATAAAATTAATCTTCGGAGTTTTTATGAACGCCGGATTAAGCGACTCTACCCGGCACTACTAGTTATGCTTGTCTTAACTGCAGCCTACATTACTTTGTTTGACCGTGGGGCACTGTTGGGATTACGGGCAACCATCTTAACTAATCTGGTTTACGTCTATAATTTCTGGGAAATTAATCACGGGCAATCGTATTTTCAACAATTTACCGCCCCATCACCTTTTACCCACCTCTGGTCATTATCGATTGAAGGTCAATTTTATTTAGTGTGGCCGGTATTAGTATGGTTACTTGCTAAATTTAAACTGCGAGCCAGTAATATCTTCAAAGGTCTTATGATTCTAGCGTTTGTTTCCGCAGCCCTAATGGCGCTAAAATATAACCCCGAAAATATTAATCGTGTTTATTACGGGACTGATACGCGCCTCTTCACCATTATTTTCGGTGCTGCTCTAGCTTATATCTGGCCATCAACCCATTTGAGCGAAACTTTGAATGCTACAAGTAAAAAGTTTTTAAATTACCTCAGCTTTGGCGCATTGGGACTTATTTTATTAGGATTCTTCGTCCTAAATGGACAAGCATCACTGACCTACTATGGTGGGATGTTTGTCTTTGGTTTTGTCGCAATGATTTTTGTCGGGACAATTGCTCACCCAAGTGCTTTTCTCGCAAAGCCTTTGAGTAATCGTGTCTTTCGTTGGATTGGTACCCGTTCATATGGTATTTATTTGTATCAGTACCCCGTGCTCGTTTTCTTTGAACATGCGGTACCAAATTATCAAAGCCACCATATTCTCTACGGACTTGTCGAACTAATTATCATTGGTGTAATTAGTGAACTTAGCTACCGCTACCTCGAACGACCTTTACAACACATTAATGTTGCCAAAACAAAAACGGTCTACGGGCGCTTCATGCATAACGATCGGCACGTCTTAATTGCGACCGGGGTTGCGATTGTCGTTATTGCCATTTTTAGTTTCGGTCTATTTCAACCGCAAGCTGCTACTGGTTATCAATCACCCTTACAGGTCCAATTGGCCAAACGGGAACGGGAAGCTAAACGTGCCAATAAAGTCGTTACCGAAGCACAAGCGGCAAAATTAAAACAACCAAAAAGCAAAACAAAAAAAGAAGCAACCACCGCACCTACAAAAACGCACCTAAGTGCCAAACAGCGACGCATTGCTCGTACTTATAACTTGTCTTACCCAGCTGCACAAACATTAGTAAACACACAAATCACTGCTATTGGTGACTCAATGCTTATCAACGTTGGCCCAAGCCTGCAAAAAATCGTCCCAACTGTGATTGACGGTCAAATTGGTCGCCAACCTGGGGTGGCGCCTGACTTACTTCACCAACGTAAATTAATGCCCAATATTTTAGTCATGCTTGGTACAAACGGCCTAGTTAATCAGCTAACCATCGACCAAGTAATGAAGCTGGCGGGTACTAAACGCCAAGTGTTCTGGGTCAATAATTTTGTCGCCAATAAATCATGGATTGCGCCAAATGTGAAAATACTCGCCAAGCAGCATCAAGCTAATTTCCACTTGATAAATTGGCATGCCCTAGTTCGCACGCACCAAGATTGGTTAGGTCCGGATGGCATCCACCCGAATACGGTTGGCGATATCCACTTAACTAACCTGATTGCCAGTGAAGTTGCCCGCGTTAACGCAAAGGGATAAGGCAATAACTACTGAGTACGTTTCTAGTAATAGAAGCGTACTCTTTTTTGTCCCATTTACAACAAATTCCTTAATGTAGGTGTCACCTCAACGAATCTTAAATAGTCACTTCACAGACGTTACAAGACAAATTTGCAAAAAAAGTCCGACAATTAATTAAATAACGATTAAAATAATTAAAATCGTCCATTGACTTTTAATCAATTTGCCATTATTCTGTAGTTACGCAATTGAATGAAAATAAACAAGTTGATCAGGAAAGTAATTATGTGGCGCTCGCCCAGAAAGTTCACGTTGATGGAAGTGAACCCTGCCTAGCATAATGAAAATGGCCTGTGATTGGTATAGTTGAACCTCGTTTACGAGTTTAAAACTATAACGGGGTGGTTACCGTTATCACAACACACGGATTGCTATATCATAACAGTCCGTTGCTAAGGATGATCGAGCAATCTATCATCAAAAGATAGAATGGTAACACGACAAGCTCGTTTCTAAATTAATTAGGAATGAGTTTTTTTGCATTCATTGCGTACTGCGTTTAATATATTCGAGCATTGCTCATGAATTGGGGAAGATTAGGTTATGAGAATCAAGCGAATTACGATTTGTAGCGCCACATAATAGCACCAGGGGGAGTGCCACAATGATGTAGGCACGCAATCTCGCATCAATTGCCACAGTAACCAAATTGGAGATATAGACACTATGGGAAAGAAACTCACTTACACACTTAGTACCATCGCGGTTCTTGCAGTAATCGCTGGTGCCGTTGCGCTCTTGCACAAACCGAGTGCTAACACCAAACCAAAAGCCGATGCTAAAATTGGTGATTTCAAAGTAACTTATACAAACAAGGCCAAACCGATTAAAGATGGCACTTTAAAAATTGGCCTCGCTCAGGCTTTTACCGGTGTATTTGCGCCGGAGCTAGTTACCCAACAAGTTGATAGTCTCATTGCCCAACCATTAGGTACTGGTTTACTCAAAAATAACTCATCGTACCAAGTCGTCGATGGTGGGGCTGCTAACTTTAAGCTCGATAAGGCAACTAAAACCGCTACGATTACGTTGCACAAAGGTTTAACGTGGTCAGATGGTAAACCAGTCATCGCCAAGGACTTAGAGTTTGCTTATGAAATTGTTGGTAATTTAGCTTACGGTGGTATTACGTACACTGATTCATTAGAAAATATTAAAGGTATGGCCGCGTTTCACAAAGGTCGCGCAAAATCGATTAGTGGGATCACCTATCCAGATGGCGAAAACGGTAATTCAATTAAATTGGCCTTTAACAAACTTTCACCAGGCTTAACACAAGCGGGATCAGGTGATTATCTATCCACCGCCGAACCATACCACTACTTGAAAGACATTAAACCTGCCAAGCTCGCTGGGTCAAAGCAAATTCGTCAAGCCCCCCTTTCATGGGGTCCATTTAAAGTTGAAAAAGTCCTCACGGGTCAAAACATCACCTATGTTCGAAACCCCTACTACTACGCAGCCAAGGCGAAATTAGCCAAAATTGACTTACAAGTAGTTGCGAGTTCATCAATTGTGGAAGGTCTAAAAACCAAACAATATGATATTGCGTATCAAGTGCCAACGACTTCATACCCGGCTGTCAAAAAATTACCAGATTATGTCCAAACTGGCCGGCAGTCATTATCATTTTCTGCAACTTACTTTAACTTAGGTCACTTTGACGCAAAGCAAGGCGTTAATGTGCAAGACCGGAAAACAATTCTGCAAAATAAAAGTATTCGGCAAGCTTTGGGGTATGCATTGAATACTGATCAAGTTAACAAGAAATTCAATAATGGGCTTCAAACCTTTGCAAATTCAACGGTGCCACCGGTTTACAGTGGTTACAACGATAAAGCAGTCAAAGGCTTCCCCTTGGATATTAAAAAAGCCAATGCAATCCTCGATAAAGCTGGTTTCAAATGGGACGCAAAGCATGAATACCGGCTGAATCCGGATGGCAAGCCATTTTCTTTAACCTACTTGGCGCAAAACGCCGGGGCGATTTCTACGACCTTAGCGCAAAATAATTTACAACAATGGAAATCCGTTGGCCTTAATGTGCACTTATATAAGAATCGCTTAATCGATTTTAATAGCTGGGTCCAAAAAGTTACGACTAACTCGAATGATTGGGACATTACGAATGCGACCTGGAGCTTAAATCCTGACCCGTCACAATCTGACCTCTTCTCAGCTTCTGCTCAATACAACTTGGGGCACTATGTATCACCTGAACTGACCAAAATCATTAACAATATTGATTCTGAAAAGTCATTGGATACAACTTACCGGAAAGCCCAATTTGCCGCCTATCAGCAATACATTCAGGACGAAGCTGTCGTGATTCCCCAAAGTTTCAGCATTAGTTGGACACCAATTAACAGACGTGTCATTGGTTGGAGTAAAGATGTTGGCGTTTATAATATGTACGGGAACTTAGCTGTTTCAGCGGATTCACCAGAATAACTCGTGACACTCAAATTTGGAATTTACCAAGATACAGAGTTAATAGGAGATTATATATTATGGGAAAGAAAACAATTTATACAGTAGGCACGGTTGCCGTTGTCGTAATCGCTGCCGGTGCATTTGCAATATTACACCACCCAACTAAAGCACAGACCCACAAAGATGCTACCGTTGGTGATTTTAAAATTTCATATACTAACAACGCTAAACCAATTAAGGACGGTACCCTTAAAATTGGTTTGTTTCAAGATGAACCCTTCACCGGAATTTTCGCACCAGATTTAATTTCCCAGACGGTTGATGGTTTCCTAACCGGACCACTGGGGAGTGGGCTCTTCAAAAACGATGAGTCTTACAAAATTGTTGATGGTGGTGCCGCTAACTTCAAGCTTGATAAGGCAACGAAATCTGCCACAATTACTTTGCGTAAAGGTGTCACGTGGTCAGATGGTAAGCCTGTAACTGCCAAAGATTTGGAATTTGCCTACGAAATCGTAGCCAATCAAGCGTACGGTGGCATTACCTATACTGATACGTTAGCCAATATTAAAGGCATGGCTGCTTATCACGCTGGCAAAGCAAAAACCATTAGCGGTATCACTTATCCAAACGGTGAAACTGGTAATTCCATTAAGTTACAATTTGGCCGCTTGACCCCCAGTATGGAACAAACTGGTTCAGGTAATTTCTTGGAATCCGCTGAACCATATCACTATATGAAAGACATCGCCCCCGCCAAGTTAGCTGGTTCAAAAGCCGTCCGCCAAGCACCACTTTCATGGGGCCCTTTCAAAGTTGAAAAAATTATCGCTGGGCAATCAGTCCAATACGTCCGGAACCCATACTACTATGGTCCCAAAGCGAAACTAGCTAGGATAGATACCCAAGTATCCTCTAGTGCAAGTGCTGCAGCGGCCTTGAAAGCCAAAAAATTTGACATTGCTTACGGTCAATCCTCGACTGCTTATCCCAAGATTAAGGCACTCACTGATTATGTCCAAACTGGGAAGAAAGCATTGTCATTTTCAGCAACATACTTTAACTTAGGGCACTATGATACTAAAAAAGGCGTGAACGTCCAAGATCGGAAAACCCCTTTGCAAAATACGGCACTTCGACAAGCATTAGGGTATGCCTTAAATATTGAACAAGTTAACAAAAAGTTCAGTAATGGCCTTAAAACCCGTGCTAACTCGACGATTCCAACCGCAATTAAAGGAGCCAATGATAAATCAGTCAAAGGGTTCCCCTTGGATGTTAAAAAAGCTAATTCGTTACTCGATAAGGCCGGCTTTAAATGGGATGCGAAGCACGAATATCGGTTGAATACCGATGGTAAGCCATTCCAATTGACTTACATGGCGCAAAACTCAACCGCTAACTCGGAACCAATTGCCCAGAACAACATCCAACAATGGAAAGCTGTTGGGGTTAAAGTGCATCTCTACAAAGACCGATTAACGGACTTTAACAGTTGGGCTCAAGTTGTCACTAGTGGCACCGGCGATTGGGATATCACTGATGGTAGTTGGTCGATTAATCCCGACCCTTCACCAGCAGACCTTTTCTCAGTCGGCGCTCAGTACAACTTAGGCCACTATGTTTCACCCGAACTTACGAAAATTCTTACTAATATTGATTCAACCAAAGCATTGGATCCAACTTACCGGAAAGCACAAGTCAATGCTTACCAGCAATACGTCCAAAAAGAAGCCGTGGTTATTCCACAAAGCTTCGGCATTGGCTGGATTCCAGTTAACAAACGGGTAATTGGCTGGACAAATGAAGCCAATAGCTACAATGATTACGCTACTTTAGCCGTTTCAGCTAATTCACCTGAGTAATTCTTATTCTAACTACTACCTTGCTCAATTTTATTCGGGTACCAGAACAGGCACCCGATGATTATGGGAAACTGAACCTGGATAAGTTGGATGTAATCCCCGTTTACATCGGTTTACCAGTGTTCGTCGATTTCCCACCATTAATGTCCAAATGGTTTTAATTATGAAAGTAATGTAACTGAGAATTGCATTGCACTCACACTTTGGGGGGTGCGACATCACACCCCCCAAACCCCTACGAAGGCACGATTTCTCCTTATCTGATATAAGGAAGTAATCGTGCCTTTTAATGTGGAACAAAAACCCGTTTTATTGCTGATAATCCTTCCCTTAATATTATATTTACAATATACAATAATGTTAATGTGATATTTATTTATTGACAACGCCAATATTTGCCATTATTCTATAAACACACATTTAAATAACGAACTAGTTTAGGAGCGTTCACGTGTTCTACTATTTTTTGTTAGCAAGAGGGAGATATGTATTATGGGAAAGAAAAAAGGCTACACAATTGGTGCCATTGCTATCATAGCGGTTGCGGGTGGAGCGTACGCAATCAGTCATCATACCAGTAACAACACACAAGTCGCAGATGCCCAGGTGGGCGATTTTAAATTAGCCTACACGAATCATGCCAAGCCCCTTAAAGATGGCACTTTGAACGTTGGTTTAACTCTCGATCAGCCCTTCACCGGTATGTTTGCACAAGAACTCGCAACTTCAACCACCGATACAATTCTCGCTGAACCATTGGGAAACGACATTTTCAAGTCCGATGATTCATTCAAAATTGTTGATGGTGGAGCCGCCAACTTCAAGCTTGATAAGGCAACAAAAACCGCCACGATTACCTTGCGTAAGGGCTTAACTTGGTCCGATGGTCATCCGGTTGTCGCTAAGGATCTTGAATTTCCTTACGAAATTGTTGGTAATCCAGCTTATGGTGGCACAACTTATGCGGATGCAACTGCCAATATCAAGGGAATGGATGCTTTTCATACTGGTAAAGCCAAAACTATTAGTGGCATTACCTACCCGGATGGTCAAAACGGGCAAGCTATTAAGATTCAATTCACTAAACTCACACCTAGTTTGACCCAAATTGGCTCAGGCAATTACATGCAAACAGTTGCCCCCTACCATTACTATAAGAACATTAAGCCGGCTGATTTTTCTGGATCTAAACAAGTTCGCCAAGCGCCACTTTCATGGGGACCTTTCAAAGTCACTAAAGTGGTTGCCGGTCAAGCAGTTGAATATGCCCGTAACCCTTACTACTATGGTGCCAAACCCAAGCTAGCTAAAATTAATCTGCAAGTTGTTTCAACAACTAGTATCGCAGCCGCACTAAAAGCCAAGAAGTTTGCTGTGGCCTATTTAGTACCAGGGAACGCATATCCTACAATAAAAAATTTGGCAGATTTTGTTCAAACTGGTCAATCCGCATTACAAATTAGTGCGACCTACTTCAACCTGGGACATTTTGATCAGCAAAAAGACCGTAACATCCAAGATCGTAAAACACCGCTGCAAAACAAAGCTTTACGCGCAGCCATGGGCTATGCCTTAAATACTGATCAAGTTAACAAGAAATTTAATCACGGTTTACAAACACGGGCCAATACAATGATTCCAACGGCCTTCGAAGGATATAATGACAAGGCTGTTAAAGGTTTCCCATTTGACGTTAAAAAGGCTGATAGTTTACTTGATGCGGCCGGCTTTAAATGGGATGCCAAACATGAATAGCGGTTGAATACGGATGGCAAGCCATTCCAGTTAACTTACTTAGTCGCTGACAAAAATGCTAATACAAAAGTAATAGCACAAAATAATATTCAGCAATGGAAAGCTATTGGAATCAATGTTGCGTTGTATAAAGATCGCCTAACTGACTTCAACACTTGGGCACAGATTGTTTTGGGGAATTCCGGCGATTGGGATATCACTGAAGGAGGTTGGTCATTGAACCAAGACCCTTCACCAAAATTATTTATTCCAACCACGCCATATAATCTCGGTCACTTCACCTCACCTGAATTAACAAAAATCATCGCCAATATTGATTCAGAGAAATCTTTTGATACGAACTACCGGAAAACACAATTTAATGCTTTCCAGGAATATATGCAACGCGAAGCTGCCGTAATTCCACTGAATTTCTCAATTGATTGGAAGCCGGTCAACAAACGCGTGATTGGTTGGAACAATGCGGCCAGTGCGTATAATAACTACGGTAATTTAGCCGTTTCAGCCACTTCACCTAAATAATCTTTGTTTTAGCAGTCATCCCATTAGCTAGCCACTTCAGTCAAATGGGTTGCAAATTTTAATGAGGTCACTGCGGTGGCCTTTGATTATGGGAAGAAATGAGTAGTTGTGCTTGCTTAGCTCTTCCCGCCGTAATAACCCCCATTATTCTTTCCTGGTGTAACTGAGAATTACACCCGCATCCCTACAAAAGGTCACCCTTACGTTAGTGTAAGCGTGACCTTTTGTCGTTACATCTTTATCGGCGGTAACTAAATTTTATGATTGCCCAGTATTTCGTATCAGCTACGATACATTTTGTGTTAGTTTGTTTGCCCTGTTTTGTCTAACTTACCGCACATACTAGACAAGCCGTCGAAATGTTTTCGCAACATTTTTGTCATAAATGCTTCATTTTTACTTTCATTTAACCTTGGCAAGTGTATAATAACACTATCATCTAAACTGATGGTTTGGGGAACTCGTAAGCACTGGCTTGCATAAAAAAATATAGGAGGGTTAATTATGTTTAATTTAATCAATATTCTGATCTTTGCGTTCATTTTAATTGCTGCTGGCCTTAAGTTAGCACGTAAAGCACTTGACCTGCTCACTGATCAAAATGCCCGTCCCGCCTTAGCCCCTATTGTGACTAAAGACGACGTGCAACAACACCGTAACCAAAACTAACTAGCCAATATTCCGTCTTTATGTAGATGGATACTTGGCCTACCAGCTATACAAAAAGTGCCCTTGCCAGTCATTTGATTGGTAAGGCACTTTTTGTATTGGTTGCAGAATTTTGTATTGGATCTTCTCAAAAAAGTAAATAATTAACTAACGCAGTGACAGTAAATCAGAAATATTTTTATATTATGCTTGACCATAAATGAATAATCATTTATTATTACCTCATGCGAACACGAGATGAAAATAAAATAAAAGCTATTTCGACGGCGGTTTTTGAAATCACTTTGCATGAAGGACTCGCCCACCTCTCCATTGGTAAGATTGCCAAAGCCGCTGGTGTTAGTCCTGCAACAGCCTACATCTACTATGCTGACAAAACTGACATGTTAAGTCAAATTTTCCTTGAAGTCAAAGTCTTGATGGATACCGGTTTGGCTGAAAGCCTCTTGTCACAACATGATTTACGTCAACAAGTAGCAGCAGCGTTACGGCACTTTGGCCACCGTTTCATTCAATACCCCTTGGAAGCTAACTTCATGCAAGCTGTTCAAGCTAATCCGGATGAAATCAATGCTAAAGCATATGAACAGTCATTTGCACTGGCCCAACCGCTAACTGATTTATTGACGAAGGCGCTAGCAACTGAAACCTTGCGAACCAACGATGTGGACAAGATTATTGCGTTGACGTTTGGCGCCATGACGACTTACTTGCAACAAAAATTTCAAAACAAACAACCCGTTAGTGATGCCGATCTTGATGATTTAATCAACCTCACATTGCATGCTGTTTTTGCCGATTAAGTTCGGCATTTATTTTCATCATTAAGTGAATGAGTATTCATTTAATTAACTACTACGCGTAACTCACACTAACTCTAACCACACAAAAGGAATAGGAATAATAACATGACCAAACAAGTTGTAATCATTACTGGAATTAGTTCAGGCATGGGCCGCGCTGCCGCCCTCTTATTCAATCAGCGCAATTGGATTGTCTATGGTGGGGCACGGCGAATTGATCAAATGGCCGATTTAGCCGCGGCGGGGATTCACGTTCAAGCACTTGATGTCACCGATGAAGCATCAACTCAAGCCATTGTTAATCGTGTTATTGCTGACCAAGGCCGGATTGATGTGCTTATTAACAATGCTGGTTACGGCGAATATGGTGCACTTGAAGAAGTTACAATGGCGAAAGCCAAAGCACAATTTGACGTGAATGTCTTCGGCCTCGCCAATATGACACAACTGGTTTTACCAACCATGCGTGCACAACATTCGGGCCGAATTATCAATAACTCTTCGATTGGTGGCCGTGTCTATATGCCAATTGGTGGCTGGTATCACGCCTCAAAGCATGCGTTAGAAGTTTATTCAGACGTTTTACGCATGGAAGTCCAAGAATTTGGGATTAATGTTTCGGTCATCGAACCTGGTGGAACTGCCACCGAATGGGCCGATGTCGCCATGAAAGCCGGAAAAGCTTCCACCGCTAACACCTCTCCTTATGCAAAATACATGACCGCCTTCGACCAAGTCACTACCGGTAACACATCAGTTCCATTAGCCACACCAGAAAAGATTGCTGAACTAATGTGGCAAGCTGCGACTGCCAAGAAACCCAAGCTACGCTACTTACCTGGGTTCTTTGAACGGGCGATGGTATTTGCCGCCCGTCACCTCCCAGTTCGCACGTACCAAGCTCTCACCATGAGTACGTTTAAACGCATGATGAAATAATCACGAAAAATCCTAGTCGCCAACTTTAAGGCGGCTAGGATTTTTGTCTATTTTAAAACAAAATTTCCAGTAAACCCGCGACTTTATTTAAGTCTGTGGCGTTTAACTGATTAATTTTTTGGTGAACTTGTTGGGCAATTTGATCTTTTGCTGACAAGTCTGGTACTGCTGCTTCAGTATCCAGCCACGACCGCGTAGCAACTTGCCGTAAGAAATGATTAATTAACTGCAACTCATTATCATCAAAGGATTGTAGATACATCGTCAAATTTTGTTCGATACGGCGATGCAATGCGGCATGTTGCGTGTCGATTGCGATTCCTTTCGCCGTTAACGCGAATAAAACTTCTTTCTTATTATTTGGCATTGATTCAGCTACGACCAGTCCAAGTGCAATTAAACTCTTAGTCGTCTTCGAAACCGTTCCCTTGGGAATGGCAGTTGTTTGCGCAATCAACGTCCCATTGGCTGGTTGTAACTGACCAATCGCCGCTAACACGTGTAATTTCAAAGTGCTTAACTGTTCAAACACATCACCCAACGTCGCGTCGTGTATCTGTGCTTGTAACCATTTTTGTTCATCATCTTGCTCTGCTTGTAGCCGTTTTTCCAATGCATAGAAATTTTCAAGTACATCGGTAATAACTAATTCGTTTTGCATAATAGTTACCTTTCTTTTTTGTTTTTCAAGAAACATTAATTTTAATTTTGTTTTCTCGAGAAATAATATTTGACTTTATTGTTACATTGTACTATATTATTCCACAGCAACCAAATAGTTGCAAATGAAACAATATTAAAATTGGAGATAATTATTAACATGAAAACTTTACTTTACGTCGATGCTCACCCACTTACCGCTGCTGAATCAAAAACTTTACAAGTTGCTGATGCCTTTGTCGCGGCTTGGCAAACGGCTAACCCTACTGGTCACATTGAAACTTTAAAATTATCAGAAGCTAACATTCCAACTTTAGATAAGGATGTTTTTGGTACGTGGTTGAAGCAAAAGAAGATTGGTTTAGGCGCACCGCTTGCAATGTCAGCGGATGAAAACGCCTTATTGAGCCAATTCAACACGTTGATTGACCAATTTGTTAACGCTGATGTTGTCGTCTTCGCTAACCCAATGTGGAACCACTTCTTGCCCGCTATTTTGAAGCAATATTTGGATGATGTCCTACAAGCTGGTGTCGCCTTCAAATACACTGCACATGGTCCAGTCGGGTTACTTAGTGATAAGCAAATCATCCACATTCAATCAGCTGGCGGTGTTTACGATCACACTTCAATGCGCGCAGACTTTGGTGATGCTTACTTGCAAGCAATGGTCGAATTTATCGGTTTGAGTATTGATGATGAATACCACACTATTTTTATCGAAGGAGCAGACTCTAATCCAGCGCAACGTGATGCCATCATCACAGCTGCCAAAACGGAAGCTCAAAATTTGGCGGTAACTTTATAAGCTAGCGGGCATTAAGAAAATAAAAGGACGAATCGATAATCCGATTCGTCCTTTTTTTCTCTATTTTTATTCTAGTGTAGAATTCTCATTTCTGTACTTTTGTCCAAGGTATATTCATTTACCATGGAATATACTTTGGACACTAGTCTGAGAATTATTACTAACTAGCGGAGCGCCGGTAAATTGCTTGGCGGGCGCAGCCTTTACACCACGACTGGGGTGATATGTGTGCAACACATATCGCCGCTGAGGATGAGATGAGGAGTCTTAGGAATTTATTCCTTAGAGTCCCAGCTTATCCGAACCTCCCAAGACCGCACTTTGGCTTGGGAGGTTGCTTCCAGCGTGGTGCGCCAAGCAATTTACTGGCGCGTAGTGGTCAAGTCTATTCAATCCCACGCCAGGCGGAATAAAGCCTATTTTCACATTTCCTACCTGATTACGATCCAGCAAAAATACTATTATATGCTTGCGGGGTAATATCGTTTGAGTAGAAACCACGTACTCCATTGCTATGCAAAGCTTTTAACTGATTAATGTCATCAATGGTATGCGTATAAACTACCACGTTATTTTTCACTAATGAGTATAAATACTTATCAAGACGCGCCTTGGGTACGGTGACTGTGTTGATTTCGGGGTGTGCTTTTACAAAATCAACCACTTGCCATTCCAAATCTTTTGAACGATATAACGTGTAAATGACTGACGGAAACTTGTGGACACTCGTCATCACAGGATACATCTGTTCATTGTAAATTTGGGGAATCACGCGATCGAGCACATCGGGACTATATTGCTTAGCGGCATCAACCATATCACGGAATTGCTCTTTGATTTGAGCATTCGTATATTCAAATGATTTACTATCCGTGATGATATACAAGTCTTTGTTCATTTCCATTAACTTAAATACATCATCAAGTAACATCGGTTGATAGTGGATTCCGTCCTGAGGATTACGAACGCCATCTTTCATCCATTCGGCTGCCGTGGGAGCTTTGGCATACCCTGCATCTTGCCAGTCGTGCACCAACGCTAATTTACCATCACTCGTTAAACACATGTCGAGTTCAATTGTCCGATAACCTAAGTTATAGCTTTGGACCATTGCATCATAGGAATTCGTATAACTCAATGTCTTCCCATCCTTACGCAATGCACCACCCGCGTGTGCAATCACTGACTGTGAACGCCATGACGTCGTTGTATGACTAATATCAGCGACGGTTGGTTGCCCATAATTGGCGGTAATCACCTTGTTGATGATTGGTGCAAGCGCGTCGGTTTGCATGTAGTATGCACCGTTTTCTTGCTTGATTTTATCCTTAATTTCGTAGTTAAATGGTCCCTTATGTGCTTGGCCGGTTGCTTGATCAAACACAATATCTTCGTTGACACCATGTTCACTCTTCAAGTACTTTAACTGTTTTGGGTTTTCAGTTGTTCCCACTTGATACCCGGCTAATTTCATAACCGTATCTAAATTTACAAAGCCGGTATTAGCCAAAACTTTAGCCGCTTGGAATTGCTTAGCCTTCAATGCCCGCTTGGCCTCTTGTTGGCGAGCAGCGGTGGCATTCGCGCGATAGTCGATTGTGCCTAAGACAACTAGCGCAATTACTAACAAAATTCCCGCTATCCGAAAACTCCAGTTCATTCTTTTACGCTGCAATACTTTCCGTTTTGCTTCTAATTCTTGATGGTTCATTTCCCGATTCAAATGTGCCTACCTCCTCGTATTCCATCAATGATGATATCCACACCCTCATAATTTCCCTAATACTAAATATTTTACAATAATTTTTCGTTCTTTGTGTTTCAGTTTAGCACAATCTTCATTACGAAATGTGGTCAGATGCTTGCCGGTTTTAATGAGAGCGCTTCATGTTTCCTGGTATGCCAAATACACAATTGACTTACCACAATAATCTCCATTTTTATGCCGATTTCTTCACATTAAAAAGTTATGCTAGATACATATTACTTTAGGTATTCCAAGTAATTATCATGTAATAAAATTTGGAAGGAGGATTAGTCTCATGGCAGACATTAATATTACTGTGAACAGCGGAACTGGTGGCGAAATGAAACACGGTCGCAATTCATTTTTCGATGGTGGCGTTGTTTCGCTCATTGGCTGGTACATTCTCGGCTTTTTTGTGACTGCATTGACCTTGGGAATTTGTTATCCGTGGTCAATCACAATGGTCTATGGCTGGAAAATAAATCATACCGTTATTGATGGCCATCGCATGCACTTTAGCGGCTCTGCGGTTGGTTTATTCGGTAATTGGATTAAATGGTTATTACTCAGTATCATCACTATTGGCATTTACCTTTTCTGGGTCCAAATTAAACTGGAAGACTGGAAAGCTAAGAACACCACTTTCAGCAATTAACCTTCTTATGTCTCCCTAAAAATGACGACTCACTAATTTTCTAGTGAGCCGTCATTTTTAGCATATTTATTTGCCACTTAATGAAATTGATCCACGTTGGTGTTGTGTTAAATTATTAACTAAATCACTGACAAAGTGGCCGACCGTTTTACGGCTGATGGCCCCATCTGGTAATTCAGTCCCAAATTGCGCAATGATGACCGCTTGGACTTGATCATCATTGGTTAACCAATTCGGGCGAATAATCGTATAATCCAAGTCACTCGCCATAATTAATTTAACCGCAGCTGCTTGATCACCCATGTAAGATGTTGGATCATCGGTAGTGCCTAACATCTTCGCTGCGTTAGCTTGGTGGCTGACAGGTAGTTCATCATGAACCCCCGCTGTCGCTGTCCAAATCAACCGGGTCACACCAGTTGCGTGCATTGCATCCATAACAGCTTGCGCAAAAACAGGCATGTTTGTTGGTCCAAGGTTGGCATACACTACATCAACTCCCGTCATGGCCTCCTTAAGTGCAACTACATCGGCTGCATCCCCTTGAATTACGTTCAAAGATTGGCGCAATTTGCTTGGCGTCCGCACAAACTGAATTACGTCCGTGCCATTCGCATGCATGAACTTCACTGCGTGTTGTGCAATTGTCCCTGTCGCACCCAATACTAGTACTTTTGTCATATTATGATTTCCTCGTTTCATTCTGAAGTTTCAATGATAGCACTTTGCTTACTAATAGTGAATACATAAAATGGCCGCTACTGGAGACTAGTTCCCAAAAATGAAATTATGGGTGTTGTGAAAGTTTGGCCGTGGAATCAACATGCCACTAATATTAAGTACTCCATTACGAAAAAGCACCGATCCTATGACAGAATCGGTGCTTTTTTGGCTTAAGATACAATGTACCCCAGCATTAATAAACTATTTAATTAATCGTGCAATATTTTCAGCTGTCCGTTCGAGGTTGGCTTCACCAGTTGTCATGGCTTTTTTCAAGTCCATTGCACTAGGCACAATCCCAAAGATTGCATCAATGCCAAGATCGTACAACACGTCAATACCTTCACCAACATAACCGGCTAAACCAATGACTTTGGCGTTTGCACTGGCCTGTTTAATCGCCTTGGCTGAACCAATTGGCGTTTTACCGTATTGCGTTTGGAAATCAATTCCACCTTCACCAACGAAAGCATAATCGGCGTCCTTAGCTTTAGCAACTAAACCTGTCGCTTCGACAACGATTTGAATCCCAGGTTCGAGGTTGGCATTTGTAAATGCTAACAAACCAGCACCCAAGCCGCCGGCAGCACCGGCACCAGGATAATCAGCCAAGTCCTTGCCGAGTTGTTCCTTGATAACTTGCGCATAGTGCGTCAAGTTGGCGTCCAACGTTGCTACCATTGCTGGGGTTGCACCCTTTTGGGGACCAAAGACGTATGATGCACCCTTTTCACCAACCAAGGGATTCGTCACATCAGAGGCAATCCGAATGTTCACGTTCGCAAGACGCGCATCAACCGCACTCATATCAATGGTAACTAAGCGATTAAGATCACCACCACCACGTTTAATTGGTTCACCTGCGGCATCGAGGAATTTAACCCCCAATGCTTCAGCCATCCCTTGACCACCATCGTTAGTCGCTGAGCCACCAATACCAATAATGATTTCTTGCATGCCATCATCAAGAGCTGCCTTAATCAATTGACCAGTCCCGTAAGTCGTTGCAATTAATGGGTTAGCCGTGTTTTCGTCAATGAATTGGATTCCTGAGGCTGCTGCCATTTCGATAGCGGCTGTCGTGCCATTTCCTAAAATACCGTATTCGGCACTCACCATTTCACCGAGTGGATTCATCACAGTAGCAGTTTTCAAAACCCCATCAGTGGAATCAACCAATGATTGAACCGTTCCTTCACCACCATCAGCCATGGGAACAAGTTCGTATTCGGCGTTAGGGAAAACTTTGAGCAAACCACGTTTAATGGCATTAGCTGCTTCCTTAGCCGTCATGCTTTGTTTAAAGGAATCCGGCGCAATTACAAATTTCATCGTTTTTCACCTCATATTTGATAAAGTAATTTCCTACTTCATTAAGTAACCGTACATAATCGTACCGACAATTGTCATCGTTAACCCAACAATTGCTTCATATGGAATAACGCGTAAACGTTGTTTGATATCCATGTGCATCGCGTTACCAGTAACGTGGAAATAGTTCCCATGTGGTAATTCATCAATCACAGTGGCACCAGTGTGCATCATTACGGCAGCACCAACTGGTGAAACCCCAAATGACAAGATAGTTTTACCAAATGAACCAGTTCCCAAGATAACCCCAGTTGAAGTTGAGGCAGTTGCTGCAGCCATCAAAATACCAGCAATTGGTGCTAATAAGGTACCAGAAATACCTGCTTCATTGATTAATTTAACAATTTCAACTGACAAGTTTGATGATGAAATCAAGCCACCAATGGCTCCGGCACCAATCAAAATTAAGACCACATCAGTCATGCGCATCAAACCGGCACGCGTGTAGTCCATAATGTGTTTACCTTGCTTCATTGCCAAGATACCGACAATCCCTGCAAATGGCAAAATATACATCGCGTCAACTTGGAAAGCTTCTAACGCATGCACGTGGAGGATTTCACCAATCGGATTAATCAATAATAAGACAATTGCCACTACGGGAGCGACAAATGATGCACCAACACTTGGGTGATTTTGATTTTCTTCTTCTTTTTCAACAATATCACGATCAGTTGGCATTTCCCCTTTGTTCCGGAGAAGTGACGCAACCAAGACAGCCATTGCCAAACCAAACAAGGCAGGAACAAAGTCGGCAATCATCAATGCGCTTGTTTCAATGTGGAAACCACTTGCTGCAGCAATCGTGTTGGGATTAGGTGAAATAATATTCCCTGCTTTACCACCACCAGACAAGGCTACCAGTAAGGCAAGCTTCGAAATATTCAGCTTTTTCCCAACTGCCATCGCAATTGGTGCAACAATAATGATTGAAACCGTGATGAACACACCAACGGAGGTAATCAACATTGTCGCCAGTGCTAAGGCAAAGATTGCCATGTTATCGCCGAGTTTATTAACAATTGTCCGCGCAATCACATCAGCGGCACCACTTTCCATCATTGCACCAGCCAAAACACCGGCAGCAATCACACGAACTACTGTCCCCATGACACTTTGTGAACCAGTGATAACAATTTGTGTGGTCTGAACTAAATTAGCCCCACCAACAAGCGAACCAATCACGGCTCCTAACAACAATGCATAGACGGGATTGAGACGTCGTAAAATAAGAATAATTGCTAAAGCCAAGCCGACTAAAGCGCCAATCCAGCTAACTGAGACACCAGGCATCTTTGAATTCCTCCAATAAAATATATAATAGTAATGATAAGTTAAGTAAAACGTTTAACTTAACGACTTTTCCAATTATACTCTGTGGATTCAAAATTGCACGTATTTTGTTGTTATATTTTTCACATGTGTGCCAATTTTCCACAATTATGTGTCTAAGCAGCTCCCATATTCGTTCAATATCCTCAATTGAACATACTAAAAAAGGCCCGACAAAATGTCCAGCCCATGACCTGTTAATTAAAATGCAAATATAGCGCAAACAAGATTACGATAATCACTAGAAAGCCCGCCGAAACCCAAATAATTTTTGGGTTATGGTGATCTTTACCAAAAAACAATAGCAAAAAACCAACAATTAGTAAAATAGTTAAAAATATTAGCATGTTTTTCATCCCCCTCCGTTAACTCTAACACACTAACTACTTAGAATACTATTAGTCAGCTATTCGTGTAACGTTTTGGCCGCCGCCAATACTTGGGGCAATGAAAAATGACTAAAATTTTTCTAGCGCGGAATTTAGATATGTGTCTCAGATTGATTCCCACTACGAGGCTGGAACCAGTCTGGACACCGTGATGGAAGACAAGCATTTGAAGCCACAGTGCGGTCTTCAAATATTTGCGAAGCTTGGTTCGCTAACGCGCTAACCATCTTCACAAATCCATAACCAGTAACGAAACCCGTTACTGATTATGCCATCACGGTGCGAGCTAAAGTCCAGCCCGCAAAATAAGCCGAATTTCTCCTTATCTTAGTAAGGTAGAAATTCGGCTTATTAACGAATAAAAGGCTGCAATCGTTGATATAACTCACTTAATTCATCACCACGCTCGCTTTGCTCGCTATCGCTGACGAATTAAGTTTCATTATATCAAGGTTGCAGATCGCCTTTTGTCCCACTTCCCTTGCCATAATTACTTATTAAAATTCTTAATCTCTATTGTATCAATAGTTGCGACCTTGGTGTCATCGAGGACATCGGCCTTGAAACTCACTTCATCACCAGCTTGTAAGAACAACGCATCTGGGGCGTTGGCAGTATTCACGTTGAACACGGTTGGACGACCAGCCAATACGAAACTGACAATTGTTTGTTTTGTATCACTAACAGTTGCCGTCCGATAAACCTTACCCGTAATGTCTTTCATTTGCGTTGGGTCAGTTGAGTGGTTATTGCTACCCTTAGTTGCCAACTCATTGCGATAGCCATCGAGTGCTTCTTGGGCCGAGTCACCATCAATTACAATATCATTATCAATCGCATTAATGTAAACGTACTTTTTGAAAATTCCCTTTGAATCAAGTAATGAGATAATCCACGTTGGCACGCCATCGATGTTATACAAGATTGGCATCTTCGCTTCCCATTTCTTTTCCGGATAAATTTTATCAGCAATCGAAATTGCCCCATCGGAATCCATAATCCCAGAATTGGCATCACGGTAATATGTTAATTTACCTGTCCGAGCGTTGATTAAGCTGTACCCTAGTGCTGAATCTTGTTCCGAATTACCACTTGTGAAATCGGTGAAGTACATCAATTGGCCCTTCGTATCTAATAATGGGGTCAATTTACCACCTTCATAGATACCATTGTCAGTTGGAATTTTCACGCCACGTTTGGCACCAAATGATGTTTGGTTCCACCAACCTTTACCATAACGACCGAAATATTCATTCATATCATTCGCGGCAGCACTAGTGATTGGCGCATCAACAAACTTCGGTGCTTTATTTGCATCATACAATTTCACTTGGCCAGTGGTAGCATTTAAAATAGCGGTCTTAAATTCATTAAAATGCATCCGACCTGAAACACCATATTCTTTGTAAAGTGTTTGCACGTAGTATGGGGTTCCCTGATCATCGAGTTCTAAATTCAACGCACCCGTGCTTGCATATGTTGGGAATGCTGCATAAATTCGCCGGGCAGCATCATAATTTAAATATGCTGAAGGTGAATATTTCAACGGCTTTTGAATAAATTCCGGTTGTGCGTCGACATCAGTCGCACTAATAATGAAGTATCCTGGGACATCACGATTCTTCAACCAGCGCCAGAACCCGTTAAATTCAACGGTTGCGACATACACGTATTTGCCTTGATACACTTGTGCGGTAATTCCACCCAGTGAGTACATGTTCGAGTTAGGGATTACACTGAATTTTTGTTGCATTTTACGTTTTGCAGTATCTGGTGCAATCGCAATTGGCATGTCCCGCGCCGACGTTAAGAGTTCTGATTTATTTTCAGTTTTGCTTGGTAGCGTGTCATAGACATTATTAATGCTCGTTACCCGTGTGACTGATTGTGTTGCCACTAAGACAATTCCCAAAAGCACGAACAAAACGGTGATTAAAATGTATTTTTTCGCAAAACCACTCGGCGTGTGCTTGCGATTTTTGTGATTACTATTGGCCCGATCCATGAGTGATTCAAGCATGCTAGCTAGTGAGTCACCCACTGACAAACTCATCAAGTTGATAACGCTTGCCATAAAGCCCAAGAACAAGTTCACCGCAAGCAACGTTGAGAGGTTTTTAGCGGGCAATGAAACATACAAGAACGCCATGATTACAACCAGCTCAATCACGGTTGAGCCGATAAACCACTTCCACTTACGACTATAGAATAACGCAATCAGGTTAGCTAGTAACAAGCCACCCCCAAAAACGACGGTAACATTAAGTAAATTTAAAAGCATTTATTATTCCTTTCGATTTGCATAATATATTCATTATACTAAAAAATGCCTCGAGCCGCAGTAATCCTCGAGACATTCGTTATTTTACATTAATTTGTAATTAGCATACATTTCATCAGTAATAGCATATTGCACCGTATCACTAACGATGCCTTTGACAATCAACGACTTTAAAGCAATTCCTTCGCGTTGCATGCCTATTTTAATCATTACGCGACCAGACTTGGGGTTAAGGACATCGTGTTCCGCATGGATGCGCACTAAATTCAACTTCTCAAAACCAAGTTGCACGATTGCATTAGCAGCTTCCGGCATAATTCCTTGTCCCCAGTACGCTTGATTCAAAACATATCCGATTTCGGCAGACCGATTATTATCATCCAGCCGTAAATCAATTGTTCCTACCAATTTACCAGCATACTCAATCCCCCACTTTCCCAATGGATTGAGCATGAAGTAACTCTTAATACTATTTTCGATTACATCCTCAATTGATTTAGCCGGCGGTACAGAAATAAATTTGACGGTTTCTTCGTCGCGTAAGTACGCATAAATATCTGCCGCATCGGCTAACGTTACTGGTCGTAAAGTTAACCGTTCCGTTGTAATTGTCGTATATGCCGCTAACTGTGCTTTCAAAGTCATTTGTCTACCTCATCTATTTCCCAAAACGCTTAGCTTACGCCATACCAATATCTGAAATTTGGCGTGCTTCAATTAGTCTGATTATACAGTATCCACATTAGAAAATGGGCACCAATATTAAAATAAAATTAGAATAATAACACTTTTCATTTTTTCATTAACCCATTTGTATGTTACTATAATATATATTCAATACATTTAAAGGGAGAACCAATGCACAATATAGTCAACAAACTGTTAACCATGCAAAATGTCAGCATCCTTGTACTTGTTACTATCATTCTGACAATCGTAGGTATGACTTGGGGGGAACCATTCACTAACGCAAACATTATCGCGGTAATGCTATTAGTTTTTGCGGCAGCTTTATATCTGGTTGTTTCATACCGGACACGCTTTAGTGATACGCAACGCCGCATAAAATAACAGATTCGCCGTGGCAAAAAACACACTATTATTTATGTGACCTTACAATATCAAAAGCACAGCTGACAATTCGTTTGCCGGCTGTGCTTTTTTAGTATGATTTAATTAAAACCATTGATTAGCTTTGTTACTCATTAATACACTTTCATCGACCTTAGTTGGTACCCCACCAAGCGTACTGCTTTCGCTGAATTGCCATAGATCAACAGGTTGACCGTTTGTTTGGAGGGTGGCATTGGCTGAATAATTGGCAATCCACGCCCCACTGAACTTGCTGTAATTAATCTTATTGTCTAATACATATGACTGAAACGTAAACAAAACAATTGGCTTTTTCGTGTACTTACGTAACTGCGTATAATACGCATTCAACATCGCCGTTTCAGAGGCATTGGCTTGCTGGCGGTATTCATCATCGACTGCATAGAATTTTGCCGCTGGATCCATTTTAGTGCCGTCGCTACCCTTAGCAAAGTCATCAGCTTCTTTTTTAGCATCCGCAACACTGCCAAACGCCACGACCTTGTATTGGGCAAATGCAATTCCGTACTTTTTGGCTTGGGCAACATTGTTGTTACTTTGTGTATCGGATTTCGCGTCGTGTTGCATCCGAATAATTGCCAGACGGGTCGTTGGCTTTAGCTGCGCCCAATTGATGGTATTTTGAAATTCCGAAACATCAATGATACGTTTGTATTGTCCACTCGTTAAGTAACTGGCTTTAACATACCCTTTTACTTTGGTGTTATTAGTCGTTACATAATAATATTTATTAGTTTTCGTCCCTTCAACTACCTTCAGTTGCTTGGTAACATTGTAGGTTCTAGTTGCATTATTAGCATTGGTGAGTTTAGCGACCGTTTTAAGCTGCATGTTAGCCGTCTTACCGGTTTGCTTGCCTTTGAACGTGTAGATGGTCCCTTGTGCTAACTTTGCGTGATACGCCTTCTTAGCCACCTTCTTGCTCGATGTAACATATTTCGCTACTGGTCCACCTTTTTTGAGTACGCTAGTCTTCACATAACCTTTTAAATTACTAACATAATAGTATTTAGTTGTCTTATGACCTTTTTTCAAATTAAGCGTCTTAGTGACCGTTAGTTTTTTATGATAGTAATTCTTTAGCACCCGCTTAGCTTTCAATGTCCGAGCTTTTTTCGACCCGCCAAGGCGGTAAATGACTCCGCTAGCTTTTTTAGCATGGTACGTCGCCTTTTTTACCTTTTTTTGACTCGTTTGGACATACTTAGTGCTGGCATCAACTTGTGGCGTGGCTACCATACCACCAAGTGCCACGACCGACAACATTGCCACTAACAAACCTTTTTTCATTCTTCCCACCTCTTTTTTCAAATGTAATAGCGTAATTTCATGAATTTATTAGTTACCCGACAAATTGGATTAGCAAAGGCAACAAAATTACGATTCATACCTCAGGTTGAGAAATACCGGACCTAGTAGTTATTGCCACCTGCCAGCTCCAAATAAGTCATCGCAGCACTCGCAATTAATGCCGCTAATATATCATCCAAATAGACGTTAACTGAATCCGTGCGATCATTGATTTCACCAATTAAGCCTGGCTTTTGATCATCTAGCAAACCATAGTGCACCGTAGCCGCGGCCGAAAATTGTTGCGTAATCCCGATGGCCATCAATTCGTCAACATTGTGACCATTGGCATCACGTGCCAAGCGCGCTTTGAGTGGGTTACTATCAGACATCGTTTCAGCCTGTTCATCAATGTACAATGCTGTCAAAATAATATCGGCAACTTCATCCTTATGTAGCACCTTAGTAACCGCTTCACTCAAGCGCACCGCCTCGACAGTCAAATGATACTTAGGCTCCAAAAATGCGCGTGTCCCCGCCTCAATATCGCTAATTGCAACCCCACGTTGCGCTAATCGATCAATACTTGCTTGTTGTAATTGTTCCATTATCTATGCCCTCATAGTTTCCCTATTTTTTACAACGTATAAATAACCCGCCACACTTCGTATAATAATTGCCATTATACGCTGTTAGCATAAAAAAACCGAACTCAATTAAGAATTCGGTTCGGCTTTTTCACCATAATATTATGCGTGAGTAAGTGCTACTGCGCGCCCAAATAAAAAATTGACGTAGTAGCTTTCGGCCACATAAAACCTAGCCGGCAATTTTATTTTGTATCTGGGTAGATTTTTACAATCAAACCCGCACCATCAAAAACATGTTCAGCAATCAACCCGTGGGCTTTACCGATGATAACTTCATTCGGTTGGACCAAACTGGCTTTATAAGCGTTGTAGAAATTGATTGAACCCCAATCCATCCCATGTTCAAACGCCATGAATGTGGTGCCATACGCTTTGGCTTTTGGATCAGTCGCCGAAATAGTAATCATAGTTACTTCATCACCTGTCAGGGTTAAATCAAGAGTTTCTTCACCATTTGAAACGTGTGCGGTAGGTTCATTTGGTAATCGCAAGTTCGCTAAAGCATGCGCATTGTATCCAATTGCTAGTTCTTGATAAGTTGTTAATTTCATTACATTTCTTCCTTCAATAAGTAATTAGCTTCATAGTCCATCGCAACGCCGTATTCGTTCACGACTTGTCCTTGACGATGTTTACCATCTGTTAAAAGATCTACAATCACCTTACCGCCTTCGGGTAACGTCTTCATGAAGCTCCCCTCCGCATTACCATTCAGATCAGTCGTAACCCCACCCGGCATCACACCAAAAATTTCAACTGCAATGTTCCTTTGCGTATACTCCATACCAAATGCTTGAATCATTGCATTCAACGGTGCCTTACTCGTCATGTACGCAAAGGGATGGAAATAAGGACTGGCAACCGTTGGTATACTCAAATTCAAAATCCGCCCGTTATTTGCTTGTAAAATTGGTGTGAAGGCTTTAATCATTTCAAAGTTTCCAAAGAAATTGACATCCACAACTTCACGTAATTCAGCCGTAGTAAAATCTAATGGTGATTTTTGCATGTCACCAGGGATGCCTGCATTATTAATCAAGACATTCAAGTCAGCATGATTTGTTTTAATGTAGTCTGCTGCTTGCTGAATTGTCGCAACTGCATTCAAATCAAGTTCAATCCATTCAGCCGTGATTCCAGCTTGCTGTAATTCAGCAACCGCAGCCAAACCACGTTCTTCATTGCGGGCACCAAGTAAAATTGACCACCCTAATTCACCTAATTGTCGTGCCGTTTCAAAACCAATTCCTTTATTTGCGCCAGTAATCAATACTTTGTTTGTCATAATTTTCTTCACCTTTAATAGTTAATTGTGTTCTTGAGTTACATTTTCCACTTTTTGTAACTTGGTGTTTTATACTATAAACGCTCTGGTTACAAAAATCAACAACTGTAACTAATTTTCTTGAAATATTATTTTAAAAGCCTTAAACTAAGCATTAAGGAACGAGGTGAATCGCAAATGGCAACACTAACACGCGCTTCAATACTTACTGCGGCCAAAGCCGTCGTCGAAGAACTAGGCATGGAAAAAGCGCGGGTTTCCGATGTGGCAAAACGCCTAGGAACCACCCATGCAGCGCTATATAAACATTTCAAAAATAAAGATGATTTATTTGAGGAACTAACTAAACAATGGTTATTGACGACTGAAGCACCAATTCTCGAGTATCATACTGCTGAACCCAATGTAATCGCCGCTCATGATTGGCTGTTCCTACTCGCAAAAACGAAGCAAGCCAATTTTAAACGGGATCCAAAAATGTTCATGTTGTATACTACAAACGTTGCCAAATCGGCGCCCTTGTCCACATGGTTGTTCAATCGTCTCTGGGCGAAAGCCGAAGAAGTCCTAGGTGTCGACAGTCCTAATCATCAAGTCGGACACGCATTAATCACAGCATTCGATAGCTTCCATAACCCAGCATTATCATTTGCCTGGGCAAATCAAGATTTACCGACAGAGTTTGAACAAGTTTGGCAACTAGTGTCCCCAGCCTTAAATGAGCTCACGAAAAAGAACTGAGTTTAAAAACTAATGCACCTAAAAAGCCCCATTTCCATAAACTAATGGAAACGGGGCTTTTTATAGGTGGAATGAAGTATGTCTCAACCTCATCAATTCTACTTTGTTTCGGCGGTCCCAATAAAGTGATTCTTGGCCAATACGTGTCCTTGCAAATCTGGAAGTAACGCACTGAACGAGTCATACTCACCGGCCTGATACTCTTTGTCTAATGCAATTAACCAGAAATAATAGCGATGTTCACCATGTCCAGCTAACGGCCGTGGTCCGAAATAACCAATTCGCCCCTTACGCCCAGCAATAAAATCAAGTTCAGGATTCTTGGCAATCATGCCACCAACGGGAATCTTTGTCATGATTGGATCAAGCATCGCTGCCATGTGAATAGTTGGTTCCGCGAACGGGGCATCAACATCTTCAACCACAATCAATAATTGTTCGCTTCCAACCGGCACGCGACTCCAGTGAAGTTCTGGTGACAAGTTCGGATTTTCCTTCTCAGCCCGGTTAGTAAACGGGATAATTCCGCCATCCTTAAACGAGTCACTCGCAAACCGCATTTTTCCGGTAGTTATAAGTTCTCGGCGATTAACTAGCGCCAAATTAAAGTCCGCCCGACGTTTATGCATTAACCGCCCGACTAATTTTTCAACATTATTCATTTTTCACATTCTGCCTCATATATAAGTATAATGATTATACGTCATATCAAGCTAAGTTGCATTACTTATTCGCATTCTTCAGCGCTTCACGTACCGCCAAATTAGACATACTTGGATGATTAGCGATAAATGTCGTTACCCAGTCAGGATTGTCTTTGAACACCTCACGCAGTGCCCACCCAATCGCCTTTTGAACGAAAAATTCATCCGTGTGCAAATCATTTTCAATTGCCGTAACTAAATAGTCGAGATTAGTCGCTTCGTGAAATTGGAGCTGTAAAGTAATTGCGACCCGGCGACTCCAAAATGATGCATGCTTTAAATAATACTGCGACCATTCTGCCCATAATTCGGGCTTATTGCGTAAAATCAAACCAATTGTCTTGCGCAAAGTATCCACTGAATCCCACCATGGGTGATTTTCAACTAATTCACTCATATATAACAGCGTTGCCGCCCCACTACGTTTATAGTTTTTTTCGAGTAAATCCATGGCAACATATTGATACTCACGGGTTGGCTTTTCCCAATAATATTTAACTTGTTTCAGCAATTCAGGTTCGTCCCATTGTCTACTTTCCTTAAAAAGCTCGCGCTCCAATTGGCGTAACTCTGGTTTCTTAACGCCCTGATACTTAAATAGGTGCTTCATGTACGCTTCCATTGCGGCAATGTTTTCTGGATGCGTTGGTAAGATTAATTCTGTCATATTATTCCTTGTTAGTTTTGTTTGTTTAGGCACGTGAAGTAATCGCGATATTGGTTTCAGCTAAAACTTTCCCCGCCATTGCATGGTAAAGCGCATTCAAATAATAACCATCCGGCAAATCCAATTCCGCGTCCAAAGCATAAACCGTCAGCGTGTAGTCGTGATCTTGGTCTGGCGGAACCGGACCAGAATAACCAATCGTAAGGGCTGGATCAATCCCGCCCACGAATTTTGACATATTACTATTGGCACCTTGAACGACTGGTGCAACTGCCTGCCGGCTAAAATCTGCGGGGATTGTCGTCATCGTTACCGGCACATTAGCAACTACCCAGTGAATCCAGGAAAAACCAGCAACTGGAATCGCATCGTGATCAATCAGTGTGAATGCCAAACTCTTGGCCTCGGCGGGCACGTCACTGATATTAAATGGAAATGATACAACAGGTTCACCTTGATAGCGGTCCTGTTCATCGGCATACTTACCGTATTTATCAGGCATTTTAGTTGGGTCAAATGGTGTCGTAATTTTCATTGTTTTTTCCTCCGTTAATCTTCATTAGCCTTATTATACCGAAATGTCCGCCCCATGCGTTAAATTTTACGATTCCATTTATTCTAGCGTAGGATTCGCATTTCTGGACTTTTGTTTAAGAATACTCACGCACCACAGAATATATCTTAGGTACTAGTTTGAGTCCATCACAAAATCAGTGGTAGCTGATTTGATTGAATCTACCCCCAGCGACTGTTTTTTGCCAGTTTGAGAATTATTACTAACTAACGGAGTGCCGGTAAATTACTTGGCGGGCGTAGCCTTTACACCGCGACTGGGGGAATATGTGTGTAGCACATATTTCCGCTGAGGATAAGATGAGGAGTCTTAGGAATTTATTCCTTAGACCCCCAGCTTATCCGAGTTTGCCAAGACCGCACTTTGGCTTGGCAATGTGCTTCCAGCGTGGTGCGTCAAGTAATTTGCCGGCACGTAGTGGCAAGTGTATTCAATCCCACGTCAGACGGAATAGAGACAAAAAACCACCAATCTAAAACGACTGGTGGTTCAACATTTAAATTATTATTTTGGTTCAACAGTGCTGAAATATTTTTGGTATAACTTATCAGCATTTTTTAAATCGTAAGTTTGTGGGAATGACGTGTAGTACTTGAACGTCATTAAGTTGCCCTTCTTAGTCGCAACTAACAAGGCAAAATGTTTAACTTTGTTAACTGTAATTGGAACGCGGTGGACGTATTGAATGTTGTCAATCCGTTGACCATCGCTAATGACGTACACACCTTTTTCAACGTTACCGGCACGCGTGATGACGTTTTTGCCACCCTTTTGACCAAGGAAGTTATTGCCTTTTTCGTTAAATGAAAGGCCGTCCTTGTCGATGGTTTGCTTGTACCAAGCACCGTCAGCCGTTTGTGTCCACCAATCACCACGAATTGTGCTTGGGACTACGTTATAGAGTGGTTTCGTCAACGTAAACTTTTCAGTTGTTGCGAAGCCATGCTTCTTAGCCGTTACTGTCAAAACTTTTGAATTTTGGTCAGTAGGTACTTTAACTGAGAAGTCATGATTTTTAGCATTTGCTTTGCCGCTTACTAATTTTTTACCAGCCGCATCTTTGACGATGATTGTGGCACCCTTATCAGTTTTCCCATGAATGTACGTGTGGGCGGTATAAAAGGCTTTATCGATTTTCAATTCTGGTTTGAGAGCTTTATACCCTGCAAATAAGATAATAACAATGGCTAATGCCACTTCGAGCGTACTAAATAATTTTGCGTTGTCTTTTTTCATGATATCCCTATCTCCATTAATATTTCACAAAATAGTATATTATGCCAATCTGCCACTTAAAGCAACTAGATTAGCTCAATTCTTAGCATAATATTAGAAAAAAGACGTCGCACAAAAATACTTTCAAAACTTGCACCGTTATTTTTCAGCTTGAAATAGCCATTTTCTCACGGCATGTGCGTCTATTTTGTACCATAGTGCGCCGCTGCAGCTCCTAGGTTAAACCGTTGGAAGTACACAGCTCTAAATCCAACTGTTTTCATTGCGGTAATTAATTCATCATAAGTCATGAATGCTTGCGTGGTTTCTTCAAGATATTCATATTCTTGTTTTTGTTGAGCGACAACTTTGCCTAGCCATGGCATCACGTTAGTAAAGTACCATTTCCACGCCGGCACAATGAGCTTACTATCTGGTTGTGATGTTTCTAGAATAATCACATGCCCACCAGGTTTTAAAACTCGGTACATCTCTTGAAGTCCTGCTAGCTTATCTGGCAAGTTCCGCAAACCAAAGCCAATCGTCACGAAATCAAAACTATTGTCAGGATAAGGCGTGTGCATTGCATCCCCTTGTACCAAAGTAACTTCCTTGGCAACGCCGGCTGCAATGACTTTTTTATCAGCCAGTTCTAACATGTTCGCACTAAAGTCTAAACCAATCACATGCCCAGTTTTACCCACACTTTGCGCATGCATAATCGTCCAATCGCCGGTACCACAACATAAATCAAGCACCCGGCTGCCCACTGGAATCGGTTCTGTCGCTTGAATTTTGCGCCGCCATTGCCAGTGCGTCCCCAAACTGATTACATTATTCATTTGATCATAATTGGGCGCAATTTTGTCGAACAACTCTTGCACTGTTTGTTTTGAATTAGCCATGCCATCTTCCTGCTTCCTATCAATCAGGTGGGCAGTAATCACTTGCGCAACGTTTCCCACCTTCAACGTCAATTATTATTTTAATTATCCCATTTTGCCCGGTAAGTTGCCAATGCAGATACTTACGATTTTTGCGAAATTATCGCAAAATACGTGTAGAATGGACTCATACATAATGTGTGAAATGTGCTAGTTTTGCTAATCTCAAAATGACATTTTACACAAGATAGGAGCATCACCATGCTAAAGAAAAAATGGATTAAAATCGGCCTGGGGGTTATCATCCTTGCTTTAGCCGGCTTTTTGGCGATACAAATATATTTTTTCGCGCAAAAACAACAGCTTAAAAATTTCAAAGTCAGTTACCAGAACGAAATTCCAACTATTTACCTACCTGGATTGTATGGCACAGATATGACTTGGGGTGGCTTTATTCAACGTTACCAAGAATTTGGTCAAAGCAAACTTGGATACGTCGTCAACGTCGCCAAAAATGGGCAATTTACTGAAAAAAAAGTTGCCGGTATGCACGATAACCCAGCCATTCAAATGATTTTCGCACAAAATGCTCAACCAAAAATTGAAGCGCGCCAACTATACAAATATTTACAATACTTGAAAGCAAAACGCGGTGTGAAAACCGTTTATCTAGTTGGTCATTCCAGTGGTGCGACGATGGGCTATGACATGCTTGTCGCCCACCCAAACGATTCGACGATACCTAGAGTACAAAAATTTGTTAGCCTCGCTGGTGATTTCCCAGTACATGTCACGCAAGCGGCTCGTGCCAAAGTTAACAATATTTCACCATCATTGCAGGTACTAAACGTTGGCGGTAAGTTGTGGCACCTATCTTCCGATGGCCTTGTCAAATTAAAAGAAGTCACCATCTTACGTGATTATTTGCCACGTAAAACCGCTTATCAGTTGGTCATCATTAAAGGTGGCCCACTCAAAGCGTTCCATAGTACGTTGCACGAAAACGTCGCTGTCGATAAACTAGTAGCGCAATTTCTTTATCCGGTTCACTAAGTATTCAGTTGACAAGTCTCATAAATAAATTGGATGCTACGTAAGCACCCTTTGACTTGTCACTACTTTTTGTTATATACAAATACGTTTATATACCCCATTCAGAACAATAAAATAAGCCCGATTTCTCTTTATTGCAGAAATCAGGCTTATTAACGTGCGGCAAATATCTGGCTAAATTTTTTCTAGCGTGGAATTTGGATATGTGTCTCAGATTGATTCCCACTACGAGGCTGGAACCAGTCTGGACACCGTGATGGGAGACAAGCATTTGAAGCCACAGTGCGGTCTTCAAATGTTTGCGAAGCTTGGTTCGCTAACGCGGTAACCATCTTCACAAATCCATAATCAGTAACCAAACCCGTTACTGATTATGCCATCACGGTGCGAGCTAAAGTCCAGCCTGGTTCCGGCCTCTTCGTTAGTTTGCGTAGGCATTCTGACTAGTAATATGCCGTAATCCTTGTCGCTGTGGGTTTAGCGGTAATCAATAGTTCAACGCTCATCTAGCGGAGTGACTGAAAATCACATTGTGGCCGCCAGGCTTTACACCGAAATGGGACAAACGTGACACCACGTGTCGGGTTTGTCGCTGAGGGTAGATGAGCAGTCTTTTGGCTTTAGCCATTAGACTGCCAGCTATCCCGAATTGCCCAAGACAGACATCCAGCCTGCAAGGCTAATCTAATCGCGTTAGGATTAGATTCAGTATTTTGTGAAACAAAATGCTGGGATGTTTTGCGTTGCCGGTTCACAGGCATAAGCAAGCAGCTTGGGCATGTGCTTCCATCTCGGTGCACAATGTGATTTTCAGGCACGCAGTGGCATCATACATCTCATCACATTTTATAAATTCCACGTCAGACGGAATAGAGCCAAATATCTGAATTAACTTTGCGAGCTTATTTTTCAATAATCGCAATTTCCGTCCAACCAATTTGAAAGCCAGCGCGAATCGCAACGTTGATTGATTTGGTATGTGTAAAGGCAGTCGTATAATACGGCACGATTTGCCCATCAGTATCAGCAATAATTCGTTGCTTCAACGCATCTACCAATTTTGTGGCCAAGCCTTGGTGCTTGTTAGCTTGAACAATTTCGATACCGATTTCCCACAAATACTTACCATTCGGATTAGCTCCGGCCATCGCTAGGATTTCGCCATCCTCAATATATGCGACTCCAATTTTGTCTGGATCCGCCTGCGAAAATGCAAACGACTGACTGAAACGCGAATCACCCCGGAATTGTTTAATTTCAATTGGGTCATACCATTGCAAATGTTCATCTACCACTGCGACTGTATTATCAAGATCCGTTCGCGGAATAAAATTCGGGTAATACTCATTAATCTCATACCCGTATTCCGTCAAAATTTTGATTAACTGATTCATGTAACGCACTTCACCAAGCCATTCACCAGCTAAGTCTTGCCAAACTGCACGTAGCGCATTAGTTAGCGCTTCATTTTCCGAGCGTACAATCACCTTATTATTAATGCAAATAATTGTTACTGGCTTTTTGGCATAGTTTCGTGCTCTCCACCCTGCTTGCCCCGTAATAAATACATTGGCCGTTGAGCGAATATCACCAATCGAACACCCTAAATCAATTGCAAGTTGTTCTTCAACTAATGACATTTCATCCTCCATATTAAGCAAAAATAGCCGAAGCAAAGTTAACTGTCACTTTACTCCGACTATTAATAATAAATGTTACTTTTCAACTTCGATTTTATCTTCTTGAACACTGTTGAATAATTCGATAAACGTCAACATTTGTTCACGCGATGCCAAACTTTCAACGTATTCCTTTGATTGGCGGAATAATTTCGTTGGCGCGTCTTCTTCTAATGGCTTTTGCGCATCTTTAAATGCTTTCAAGGCCTTCTTCTTAGTGATTGGTTTTTTTGCCATGGTTTATTCCCCTTCTACAGTTTCGTTACTTGCAGATGCGATAATCGTGTTAGTTACCTTAATTGCTTCAACATCTTCACGTGCGTTGAATGTCGCAATTAACGCTAACACTTCTTCAGTATTGGCATATTCACGGATAAACTTCTTTGTGGCCCGCTTGCCAGTTTCCCGTACATCTTCGTCGAGTTTACGTTGTGCAAACTTAACATTATTGTGCTTTTGACGATCATCAATTTGATACATATTGTTGCTCCTTCTTTGTTTTGACTATATTCAGATAACCCTTATCATAAAATAAATGCGCTCCGGACACACTTAACTCCCTTAGAACTCAGAAGTTGTCGACTTTGTAGCGCTTTAAAACGTGCCTACTTCATTCGTTATCCTACTTAAATTCAGCATAAAAATCATGAGACTAGCTATTCTATTTTCGTGACCAATTGCCGCTGTTGTCATTAACTTAAATCATTGTACCGTACCTAGTTGAACTAGCCAACAAATACATCGACCCAAACTTCTTTTTCTAACACATAGGTTGGAACTGCCACCCCGTCGATTTTAAAATCTTCCAAATACTGGGTAATTACAAAGGCATTTTTTTGCCAGAACTTTAAGCCGTTTTCATTTTCCTTGGCTGCAGCTAAGCGTAATTTATTAGCACCTTGCTTACGTGCAAAGTTCGATAACATCGCAAAGGCCTGCCGTCCGATACCTGCACCACGTTCTTCAGGTGTGATAAAAAACAATCCAATGTACCAGGTGTGCGGACGTGGATACCCACTAATCAAATCAATAAAGCCAACTGGTTCATCATCAGCCATAATAAAGAAAGTATGCTTATCAGTATTTTCTTTGCCAGCAGGTAATTTTGTGAAAAACTCGCCAACATTTGCTGCCGTCACCGGTCCACCCCCAAATTCAGCAAAAAAATCTGCGGATGCTTGTGCTAATTGCAATACCTCAGCTTGCTGTTCAGTTGTGATTGCTTTTAATGTCACTACCATTTTATTGTCCTTCATCTTGGCGCACTAATTTTTGCAGTAAATCTGACGCCATCATTTGTTCCAATTTTTCATTTTTTTGTAACTGACTAACATAGTACTTATGCTTGATAACGACATCCAATTCAACGTCGGGATCATCCAATTTAACTGGCACATAATCAACAATAAATTGCTGATTTTCATCTTTGCCGTAAATCGCCCAAACTGCTTCATCACCAAATTCTTTCAAATCTGCATCCAATTCATCAATAATTTTAGTTGAGTCATATGATTCTTTCATTTGTTGCACCTCATTTGTGTTCAGTATGTAGTATAATCATACCAGACAATATAAGTAGATGGGGTAACAGACATGTTTGATAATGCAAAAAAGAGTGTTGAACAACAAAATAAAACCTTCCAATTGGTTAAAGACCGTTACAACTGGTTGCGTTTAGATACACACGAATTGAACGAAGTTGCTGGCACTGTGACTAATTCAATGGACGATACTAACGTTTTCAACTACGTAACTACAATGAGTGCACCTTTCGTTCAAGCTGAATTCAAAAAACTTGGTTTAGAACCAGAAGACGTCTATTATGAACAAGTTGTGCCTTCAAAAAGCCAACCCGATTTTCTCGAGATCGAAGTACTCGATGATACAACTTTCAAACAAGTAACGGTTTTGGTCCCTGTTCATAGTGAATTTGATCCTGAAAAAGGTTTAGTCGATGATGGTGAATTCCAAACGCTGATGCAACACTTATTCACGGCTAATAAAGAATCCGTTGAAACTTACAACGATAATCTTGATGATTTTAATGATTAATAACTTAAAAATGGTAGCCTAGAAATTCTGGGCTACCATTTTTTCGTGAATATTTATCAAACAAAAACGCCTTATGCAGTCTGGCTAAGCTAGAATTTTATAAAACAAATTCCTAGGTACTAGCAACCTAAATTAGTTTTCTGGCAACCAATATCCCGCCTCAATTGTATCTACCAATTTCACTAACTGTTGGGTTTCTGTAACTTCGTGCACTCGTAAAATTTTACCGCCACGCAAATACATTATTGTTTCGGCAATCAATGTTGCTGGTAGTCGTTCTTCACGCGGTAAGTTAAATAACGTTTTGGCGAAACCCTTGTTAGAAATCGCCGTCATGATTGGGCGCCCGAATTGCTTTAGTTCATTAATATTGCGCATCATTGCGAAATCTTCCAAGGCATCGGCGGCCTTGTTATAACCAATTCCTTGGTCAAGAGCAATCCGTTCACGCGCTATACCTGCTGCTTCGAGGTCTGCAAGATTTTCAGTGAAAAATTCAACCATGCTTGTCGTTAAATTTCGATACTCCTTTTCACGAGCACTATGCATTGTCAGCAAGCCAACGTTTGCATTAGCCAATAACGCCAATTTACGCGAATCGTCGGTGAACCCATTCACATCATTGATGATATCAACTCCAGCCGCTATGACTGCTTGCATGACGGGATACTTGTATGTGTCAATCGCAATGGCGGCATTTGGAACGGCCGCTTTTACAGCTTCAATAAACGGCACCACCCGCTCAATTTCAACGCTGGGATCAATCGCCGTAAAACCAGGACGCGTTGTTTGCCCGCCAATTTCAATCACATTGGCTCCGGCTGCGACCATCGCTTGTGCCCGACTAACAACATCTGCCAACGTATTCGTATACCGGTCACCATCGTAAAATGAATCCGGACTCGTGTTCAAAATACCATAAATAATTGCTTGTTTATTCGTATCAAATGTAAATCGCCCAGCTTGCCAAATTTGAGCGTACTCGTCGATGATTGCTTGGACACTCTTCGCCGCGCTTGAATCGATTTTTGCCACCTGTTCTTGTAATAATGGTAACGCCGCTCGCGTTAACAGTACTTGAACATTATCAGCTTGTTGCACAATTGTCGCATCAAATTTGGCTAACAATGTAATTAATTGGCGATTCACGGGACTAATTTCCAGTGCGACATAATCATTTTTAACAATTTGTTGGCCAACTGCTTTTTGAGCAAAGTCATTGGCATTGATAAATTCTGCCGAAATATTCTTTATTTGCATCTTGTTCCCCTCATCGTCCATTTAATTGAGCCACTAAGTCTTGGGCTGCTCGACCGCGATGTGCATACGGTAACCGCTGCTTAATTGGTAGTTCAGCTAACGTTTTACCAGTTTCAGTTTCAAAAATATCATCAAGTCCATGCGAATAGCTCCCACGTGGTGCAGATGCAACTTGGACACCGCCGCGCCCAACGCTTTGCAAATAACCATTGGGCGTCACCAACGCAAAATCAGCTTGCAAATAGCCCCGTCGATTGCTGTGCTGCGCTAGTAATCCCAATACGTAATTGTTCACTGCATCATCATCATACGCGTCGTGAGCAATAAATTCGCGCATTGTCACTGCCCCAAAATGCTCAGGCAGCGCTGTAATAAACATTCCAGAATCATCGCCTAATACATATTCGTCCGGTAACATTTTGGCGATAAACGCTGCTTTTTGTAACGCATTGGCCGCCATATCATCAGTTGTTTCGTCTGGAAAAACTTGTTGCGGTAATACATCACGATAGTTAAGCACCGTAATTCCTAATTGAGCAAAAAATGCGGCAATTTCCGTCGTTTTCGCAGTGTTATTCGATGCTAAAATAATACGCATGTCGCTACCTCACTTATTTGTCCAATTGCGCTAACACACCACTATTCAAGAGAAATTCAAGGCGACTATTTGCGTCGTCTTTGAATTTGCCGAGGTAGTAGTTTGTCACCGTTTGATCACCCGGTTGATTAATGCCCCGCATTTCCATGCACATGTGGCGGGCTTTCACGTAAATTGCAATCCCCGCGGGGTTTAAGATTCGTTGTAACTCATCACCAATCATCGTGGTTATATTTTCTTGAACTTGCGGACGGCGTGCTACCCAATCAACTAATCGGGGCACCTTGCTCAAGCCAATAATTTCTCCAGTCGGAATGTATGCCACATCAACTGTACCAAAAAATGGTAATAAATGATGTTCGCACATTGAATAAAACGGAATATCGCGAATCACAACCATATCAGCATTTTTTTCGGCCGGAAATAACTTATAATTCGTAAATTCCGTCTCACCAGTGTGTGCAAAAATTTCAGCATATGCTTGGGCTACCCGTCCCGGTGTTTCAATGACACCACTGCGGTTAACATCATCGCCAATCACTTGCAATAAATCCGTCGTTCCGTGCGCTAGCGTAGTTAATTGTTCTTCATTAAATTCTTTCATCTCAGCCTACCTTTACGTATTCTCAACTCCCGACATGATGTGGTAATTCACCTTAACTAAGGCATTAGGCAAATTAACTCATATTGCCAAAACGTGGTTATTTATGCTTCCTTTTTTACCCAATTTTGGTCAGTCGTCTGTTCAAGCAGTTTTGTAACTTTAGCGTGAAACTCCGTATCATCAGCACTAACTTCCAACAACGGTACTAGCACAAATCGGCGGTTAGCCATTTCAGGATGCGGTACTTTTAATTCGGCCGTATCACTGATGAACCCAGGAATATCCACAATGTCCAAGTCAATCGTCCGTGGTCCCCAATGAATTAAGCGTTCGCGATGAAGTTGTTGTTCGATAGCTTGTAGTGTATGCAGTAACTCAACGGGCGTTAGTGTAGTAATCACCAAGACACCTTGGTTTAAAAAATCATCCTGTACGACCCCACCCACTGGTTCAGAGGCATAAAAACTCGACACGCGCACTTCAATGATGCCGGCCGCTTGGCGCAATAGATTCATAGCTGCTTCGAGCTGTTCGCGCGGATTGCCCATGTTAGCGCCAATACTTAAGTAAGCTCGCGATACCTTATTTTGTGTCATGTTGATTTACTCCGCTAACCTCAATTTCCATATTGTCAAAAATACCGGCAATTGGGACGCCAACTTTTCGAATACGGACCGTCATTGCTTCGGCCATTGGATACTTTGCCAATAACAATTGTAATAAGCCGTTGGCGACAGATTCAATCAAATTAAAGTTAAATTCGTTCACAAAATTGGCCACATCATCATACACATCGGCATAACTAATCGTCGTTGTTAAATCATCATCGTGCACTTGCGTTTCAATTGGGTATTGGATTTCAACGTCAATTTGAATCCGTTGGCCAATCTTTTTTTCCTCAACTAGCACGCCATTATACGTATGAAACTGCATATTATTTAACTTAATTTTTCCCATGTCCGTACGCCCTTTACATAATTTAATTATTGTTTATTTTAGCATATTCTAATAAGAGTATGGAACTAAGTGTCGCAAAAAAACGGTAGCCAACTGACTACCGTTCTACTGTGATTTTTTTATATTGTTTATTGACCAAGTCATAAATCAAAGTACCAAATGCAATTAATGCCATCAATGCTCCTAGCACTTCAAACGGTGCTGCTAATGCCGTTGTACCTTCAAGAATACCAATTCCTTTGAGTAAAAATGGTGTCACAAACGAGCCACCATTCAAACCGACAATCATCATTGAAGATGCGAATGCTTGCGATTTTTTCGGTGCAAGCCTAGGTAATGCATTGAACATATATGGAATCACTAATGATGGTGGTACTCCATTGATGAAGTACGCGAGCACTAATACGATAAAATTATGGCCGGAAAATGCCATCATAAAGTTTGATAGGATTAGTAGTCCTAATCCCAGGTAAAAGGTCATTTTCCCCAATTTACGATTCAACCAGCCAAAGAGCACCCCAAACACGATTCCAAATAATGGCATAATTGCCAATAAATTCGAGGCATTAAAGTTTTCACCCATGATTTGAGCAGCCAATTGCGGGAACCGGATGTTCAATGAAACCACATTACCAATTAACAACAAGCTAAAGATTGCAAATAACCAAATAAGTGGGGACATTTTTTGCGGGTATGGCGTCGTGTCAACAGTCGCCCCCTGCATCACTTCAGTTACCGTTGGTTCACCCGCATGATCAAGATCAGGTGAACTCAGTAAGAAGAAAATTAATATAGGAAAAGCAATCAAGTAAACCGCATATGATAAATGCCAGCTAATCGCCATCAACAAACCGGCGACAACCGTCATCATTGCCTGTCCAAGTGGCTCAGCGGCATTCCGAAATCCGAGCATCGATGCGCGCGTATTACCTGCATACATTTCTTGAATAATCGCAACCGCAATTGAGTTGAACAATCCCAACCCCGCTCCCAACGCAATTCGCGAGAGCATAAATGGGACATAGGTATTCAGAAATATTGGTAATGAACCTGCTATCCCCGTCAAAATTAGCCCTAAAACGATTGTCCGCTTCGTGCCCAGTAATTTAGCGATTGTCGTACTAGCTAAGACCATAATCACTACCGACAAGGAAGATACGGTTAATAGTGATTCTCCTTGGGCGACAGTTAAATGCATGGATTCTTTCATCAGTGGTAGTGTTCCATTCATCGCATTAACACTTGTTAACAGCAATGAAATCGACAGGATTGCCAATTTAGCTGTAATTTTATTCTTATTCATTGTTTTCCCGATTCCCTCACAATATGTATACCTATTTAACTTATTGTAGCGTATCATGCGCCAATACTTAAGCCCCAATTAATAATCTCTTTAGATATAATGTTAAATACTAACGGAATAGTGGAACCTACAGTAAAACAGCTCACTTCCTACCTTATTTGGATAAGGCAAAAGTGAGCTGTGTCTGGGTTGGGAACAATTATTTCCTAACCACTAATATTATTGAATTTCTTTACCATTGGCTTTGCGTTCGGCCAATTCAAGTTGTTGGAGTTCGCGTTTTAGGCCAGCTTCCATCATAATTCCAGAAAAACCTAATTTTGCGGGTTCAACTTGATGCATTTCAGTCAATTTGGCATTAATTTCAGCCGTTCGTGCGGCGCGTTGTTCACTATCAGTCATCGTAATTTTTCCTCTATGCCTACTTTACCATACGTGCGCCAATCACACTACCTAAGCCGATTACTAACATCAGCCCCGCTAAGAAACTAAATGGTGCCGTTAACACAGTTGAACCTAAGACGATTTCAATTCCACGTAAGAAAAATGGAGTGAGAAATGAACCGATATTAAAGCCGACAATCATCATTGAAGCCGCAAATGCTTGGGCTTTTTTTGGTGCGTATTTTGGTAATGAATTGAAAATAAATGGAATGATTAATGAACCTGGAATTCCTGACAAGAAGAATCCGATGGTGAGCATCCCGAAATTTCCTGCAGAAAACGCTACCAGTAAATCAGCCAGCACAAAAATAATAATTCCTAGGTAAAAAGTTCCTTTACCCAGATGTTTATTCACCCAGCCAAACAACATGCCGGCAATAATTCCTAAGATTGGCATCACGGCTAAAATATTCGATGAGTTAAACTGGGTTCCCATAATTCCTGCGGTAATCTGAGGGAAACGAACATTCATCGCCACAATGTTACTCATCAAAATAATACAAAACGCAACAAACAGCCAAACTAGTGGACTCGTCTTAGCTGGATAGTGGTGCGTATCCACGGGTGCACCTTGCATGATGTCTTTTGGATCTTCTTTTTGAAAATGATCAACGTCGGGAGCTTTCTTCCAGAACAAGAACAAGATTGGAAAAGCGATTAGATACACCGCAAAACTCATATGCCAACTGATCATCATCAGGAGCCCAGCAATAATTGTCATCACCGCTTGACCAACTGGTTCTGCTGAACTACGGAAACCTAACATCGACGCCCGTGTGTTACCTGAATACAAAACTTGAATCATCGACACCGCTAATGAATTAAAAATCCCAAAACCAGCTCCTAACGCAACCCGGGAAACTAGTATTAACTCATAGTTGCTAACAAACATCGGTACAATCCCAGCCACCCCAACTAACAACAGACCTAGTGCAACTGTGCGTTTGGTACCGATAACCCGCGCAATCGTTGCACTCAGTAGTACCATGATTACCACGGCAATTGATGAGATTGTCGTAATTAGCTCACTTTGCGTGGCTGATAAATGCATTGCCTTTTTCATCATTGGCAATGCTCCATTAACGGCATTAGCGCTCGTTAATAGCAGCGAAATTGAAAGTAACGCTAACTTCGCTGTCGTCTTATTTTCGTTCATTATTCAAACCCTCTTCTATATCCATAATCTATACATTGTACACTAAACAGCATTTATTAGCTTCATGCAAAACTCAAAAACTCGATTTCACCTTTTTCCATCAGGTAGAAATCGAGTTTTTGTGAGTACCCCAGAGTTTGCCGGCGCCATGAAATTAGGCGAACAAACTTAATTGTCGTGATTTTTGTTCATGTAATGCTAACCGTTTTTTGATGTCCAAGCCATATTCACTGTTACCAAAAAAACCAGTTAACTTGCCATTAGCGCCCATAATCCGGTGGCACGGATAAACGAACGGCAACGGATTACGTTTGGCGGCTTGCCCGACCGCTTGTTGAGCTTTGGGTGAGCCAATTAGCGTGGCAATTTCTTTATACGTCCGGGTTTCGCCATATGGGATTGTCTGCATTGCTTGCCAAACTTGCTTCTGAAATGCCGTCCCATACGGAAATTCGGTGTTCAATTCGAAATGGTCACGTGCACCAGCCAAATATTCTGTCACCTGCATGGCAAACGCGTCACCACCAGGAAAGTGTGCTTGCCCACCAGTTAACTCTGTGAACGAAATCTGCGTAATCGTATCGTCAACACCAGCCACCCACACCGGACAAAATTCAGTTTCAATTCTCATTACGCTCATTCACTTATCCTCATTAACCAATATTTCTTAATATTATACCATATCTTGTAACATACAATTTCCATTAAACTTGCTTTTATATAGTTACACTACCCATGAACCCTGCAAATACTAGCATGGTTTTGTAAACTTCTTATTACTGATACAGTAAATTATTACCTGCAATCAAACAAATATTGCGCTCGCAAAATTATGAAAGTAATAAAATGCGTCATTTCCGTACATTCCTGCTGAACACAATTGTGAGTATCCACAATAAGATTATTCCCCTTCTGATGAACTGAATTATTCAAAAGAGCTGCAGAAGCCTTCATTTTACACATACTTTTAGTTCACAAGTATAATGAGAGTAAGGAAAGCGTTAAAGCGAATGCCTTATTAGGTACATACAATCCTAATAGCATTTAAAACATAAATAACCAAAATAAAATTGTTCGCGAATTTTATAATGAACTGCACCACCTGTAAAGCCTGACCAACAAAAAGGCCATGGAAGACCTATACTTAAAGTTCACAACAACAAAAGTATAAGGAGAATCCATGACCCAAGCCAAGAGTACCACGAATTCAAATCCTAATCACGGTAAACATCTCACTCAAATTCAACGAGGTGAAATTTACGTGTTCAAATCTCAAGGAATGTCCAATCGGCAAATTGCGTTAAAAATTGGCATCAATCACACAACTATCGGTCGCGAACTTTACCGTGGAATGACTACACAAAAGAAAATTGTGAATCAACATACGGTTTACACCGTGCAGTATTTTCCTGAGACGGGTCAAGCTGCTTATGAAGATAACCGGGCACAATCAGTATCATATGGCTTAGATAGTTATTCACAGCTCTTCTGGCAGGAGTTAACGGTCGCGTTGAAGGCTAAACCACGCGTTGAGAGTGTGGATTCATTCGTTCATTTCTTCAAGACCCAACACCCAACTTTAAAGGCGCCTTGTAGGGAGACCGTTTACCGCTACATCGACTTAGGTGTACTCGAAGTGAAGAATATTGATTTACCGCATAAATCAAGCCGCGTACTAAAAAAGAAGTTTCAAAGCCTAAAGGCACCAACACCAAAAATCTTGGTCGCAGCATTTCCACACGCCCAGAATCCATTCTTAATCGTGAAGAATTTGGTCATTGGGAAGCTGATTTAGTTAAGGGTAAGAAAACCGCTGATCAACCAGCCTTATTAGTGATGACCGAACGTAAGACTAGGTTCGAATTACTTTTAAAGTTACCAAATTTCCTAGCTGACACTTGTATCGGTGGCATTACGGATTTGATTCATCGGGTTGGTTATGACTGCTTCAAAAGTATATCATTCGATAATGGTGCTGAATTCAGTACGATGTCAGCCCTTGAGCACAACGATTTAAAGGTTTACTTCTGTCACGCATATAGTTCATGGGAACGTGGATCAAACGAGAATCAGAACAAGCTCCTGCGGGAGTACATTCCTAAAGGACATTCGTTAGCGAACTACTCTGATGACGATATTCAATCGTTTGAAGAGGCACTGAGCAGTAAACATCGTAAACTTTTAGGATATACCTCAGCAGAAGAAATTTTTGAAGACAGCCTAGTCATACTGTAAAAATTTTCGGCAGGCGGGGCTTGTGTGTCACTTCGTTCCACCCTCGCCCCACAACTTTAAGTATTAGAAAAGTGGTGCAGTTGATTTGACAATTCGCGAAATAAAATTGTTTATCAATAATTCACAATTACGAACCACACCTAAATCACGCAAATTAAGGCGGTGAGTATCATGCGTAAAGTAATCACAATTATCATAATTATTTTAGCTTTATGTAGTATCGGACGCGCGATTAACGTAGCCAACCTGCATAGCACAATTAGCGTTGCTGAAGCTAAAACATTAGTAATTAAAAAAGTTGAAAAAAAGTACAAGGACAAGGACGTTCAAGACGCCAAAATTGGCACTAGTTTTCTAGTTGGTAACGTCAAGACCTCATTTTGGGGATCGACATACACAATGGAATGGACTGTTAACGGTGTTAAGGATAGCAAAACCCAAGTAACTTGGGGTACAGGTGGTACTGCAAGCGTTGGGCGAAACAAAATTGTTAAGTTAGTCCAAAAATGGACGACGTGACAAAATGCCCGAAACGTTAGTATTTTAACGGTATTACTATCAAAAAGGAAGTGAAACAAAGGGCAGTTGCCTTTTATCTCACTTCCTTTTTATTTTAGTAATTTGATTTAATCATCTTGCCGTTAGCATCAACTGCTTTATAAGCAACTGCCTTGTACGTCCAAGCGACCTTCTTTTTATTTGACAAACCTTCTGTCAAAAACTTACCATTTTGTTTTTGGTATGAATCAACCACGTGAATTGCTTGACCATACTTGAATGTGTTCTTGCTAGTCCCCTTCATGCTCAAAAGCGTCGTCGCATGATTGGCAGCATCCGAATTACCAGTGGCACGAGTCATGATTACAATGAAGTAGCCTTTTTTGCGCCAAGCACTTAATTGCTTAGCGACTTTTTTACCTTTTTTAGCTGACTTACTGTAACCAAAGTACTTAGACGCAACTGGTGTAAATGATTCTTTGCCTTCAAGCACATCAACGTTTTTATTAGCTTTCTTCATCACTGACTTAATCTTTGGCATTGAGATAGCCCGCGTGTAGCCGTTATAACCTAGTGATTGCTGGTTGTTGCTAACGTTTTTACGTGGGCCTTTACCCGTTTGTACTTGCCATAAAGCAACTGCATAGTTTTGAGCATCTTGTTGCGTTTGAATCACGCCACTCAACCGCATTGCGTTGGCTAAAGCATTTTCAGTACAACCCACGGCTGAAAAATCATGCACGTAGCTATCACGCTTAGCTTGCTTTGGAATCGCAAAGTTGTACACTTTACCATCAACTTTAAGGTTATTGTTCCATTTTGCACCAGTTAGAAATTGTGCTGAAAAAGCCATTGGTTCGGCGGTTGTGCTTGGTGTTGTCGTTGCTGCACTAGCAACAATTGGCGCCAAGCTACCTATTGCAATTACGACTGTTGCGATTAACGCACTTAATTTATGATTTTTTTTCATGTCTACTCCTATGTGTTTTTAATATATCTAGTATGACAAACCAATACAACAACAGGGCAACAGCACAGTTACGGTTTGGTAACAGGATTATTTCTAAAACAAATTGGGGTAATATGAACCTCCCCTGCATGCCGATACATCGGTTAGTAGCTATGGTGGACCTAGTGATACACCAAAAAAGCCATCCTAATGTAACTAACTACATCTGGATGGCTTCTACTTACTATTTAATTACTAATCTTTTTTACTCTTTAACAATTCACCAACGGCTGGTAATGAGCCAAGCGAATCGATTGACGTACTTGGTAAGACCACCGTATTAGTCATTGAATTGGCTAATTCACGGAAGGCTTCAATATTTTGGGCAGCCAAGTATTTTTCATCAACACCAACCAAGGCATTGTTTTCCTTTTGCACACGGTAGGCTTCGGCATCTGCTTTGGCCCGGGTCGCATTAGCTTGGGCTTCCGCAGTAGCGACCAAGGCATCATTCTTAGCCTTAGTCGTCAACTCGATTGAACGGGCTTCCCCTTCGGCCTTTGCAATCGCTGCTTCACGTTCCCGCGTTGCGTTGATTTGCTTGTTCATTGATTCTTGAATTGCTGGTGTTGGTTGAATTGTGTCGATATTAATACGATCAACATTAACCCCATAAGCATCAGTAATTGAATCAAGTTCCTTTGATAATTGGGCATTGATACTTTCTGTCCCGTTCAAAACATCATTCAAATCCATTGTTCCGATAATACCACGCAAGTGTGCCCGTGATTGTTGAATCATTGACTCAACTGAATCCGCATTCTCAAAAACAAATTTGTATTCGTCAGTCACATGGTAGTTCAATGACAATGACACAATAACTTCGGCGTTATCTTTTGAAATAACTGATTGTTCTTTCAACTTGATTGGCATTTGCGCCAAATCAACCCGATCAACGGTCGAAATAAATGGAATGACAAAGTTCATCCCCGCAGGAATCTTACGAGAATACTTACCTAAAACCGAAACCATTCCCACTTGATTTTGTGGGATAATCCGGATTCCTGTAAATAATCCAATCAATACCAGAGCGATAATAATAACTAAAACGATAACTAAAATAACCATACTTTAAATTCCCCCATCAATATTTATTAATTGCAATACATTACCAGCAACGTTGGCAATCACGACCTTAGTATCTGGCAGCAACGGTGTGTCGTCAATATTTACAAACCGATAATAAATTCCGTTAAAACGAACTTGATCATTTGCCAGTTCGTTTGCAGTTATTACAAACTCTTCGCCAACTAATCGTTTATCAAAATTGTCACTCAACGCCATCACCTCATTACTTGTACTAATCTTACTATGCCGTAACGCTATTGTCATTTATTGTAACACATTTGCAATTATCATACGATTATTTCTAATTTATTTTTCTGGTGCGATGCGCAGATACTACTTGCCTTAATTTCGTCCCTGAAGTAACTAATTATTTTATAATGCCAAGCGATTTATATTCACCAAACAGCTTCCAGTCTACAAAACCAAGTGTCATTTCACAAATTCTTCAACATAGTTCGTTAAAGTAAAAATTGTTAATATTTACATGAAATGGAGATTAGATTATTGAATCAAGAAACGAAACACCATTATAAAATGTACAAACGGGGTAAACAGTGGATTTATGCCAGCTTGGCCACAGTTACCTTACTGAGTGGTTTGGGTGCAACACCCAGTATTTTGGCCGCAGAGGTAACGGATTCGACAACGGAGCCCTCGACTAGCGTGCTAGATACAGATAGTCAGGTGCCTTCAAATGAGGATGCTGCACCCGAACTTCCAGTCATTACTGCACCAGATGCGTTACCAGCGGTTGACCTACATGCTGTGACAGTGCCAGACAAAGTTACAGCTAAAGCGCCAAATCAGGCACCAACGAAAAAAGTTGCCGCTTCAACGAATACGTCGACCGCAAAAGTTACCAACTCCAAAACAGATGCTAAACAAACCGTTGTGCCTGAAGAAAAAAAAGTATCTACTACAAAGGCTAAAGCACCACGTGATGGGGTTGCCCATACTTTTACAATAGGTGATTTAAATATGGCTACACTTCCATTTCAACCTGGTTATAACGCATTCCAAGGATTTTCCGATAATTTCATAAATAACTACTACCCAACTTGGGATGGTGCGCTTAATTTTCCTGCCGGAGTGGGCTTAGAAACTGTTGGTCACGTAAATTCAGGTGCATGGGATGGGACTAAGGGTCGTCCTCAAAACAGAATAACCAGCGTTGACTTCAGTACTTTAGTTGGTTTGAGTTACTTCAGTCCCAACGTATTTGGGGATCATCCTTCATCACTTAACCATATTACGGTCCCTAAATTGCCCAATCTAACCGCTGCTAGTATTTATGCCGGTGCTTTCATAGACGTTGCACCGGGTGGAATCGTCACACCAAAAACAGCTGATGCCGTCGCAACCGCACAATTGTTTGTTGATAACATCAACAATGGTAATAACTTCACTGGTGTCAATCGGTGGAACATCAGCGGTTCAATGACTTATAAATATGTGGATGAAAACAATACTGAAATTGCCACGGCGGTTACTGAAGATGGACTCCTTGGCGATTCTTATACTGCCCCTGCTACACCATCTGTACCAGGCTATGGTAATCCCCAACTGGCAGCTGGTTCATCAGCAACTGGCAATCTAACTGGCGGACCACAAGAAACAACTTACCAATATCAAACCAAAACCAAACCGTTTACGATTAGTTATGTCGATATCCACGGTCAAACGATTTCAAATCCACTGACCACTAGCGGTGTCATTGACGACATTACCGTTGCTGATCCGTACATTAGCGACGCATTTGATTTACCACAAGAAACAATCACCGATGATCCAGACTTAGCAAATTACGTGTACAAAGAATTACAACGTAGCACGGATGATGGTGGCTGGGAATCGATTATGCCTGCTAATTTACCAGCGACGTATGCCGAAAACGATGGTCACAACTATCGCTTTGTGTATTCTGAATTAAGTACCGTGACGCAAATGTATCTCGATGAAGCTGGTAACCAAATTCAAGTGGACAGCGACCACCGCACAATTCGTGATGAAAACGGCACGGCGTATGATTACACATTTGCCGCAGATACCGATGATTTTTATGCTAACGGTGCCCCTAAATTAACTGGCTACGATGAACCAGAGCTTACGGCAAATTCAGCACCAGTAACTGGTAACATTGTTTACACTGAGCAAAAAATTGTCATTTATCAGTACAAGACGATTGCTAAGCCCGGCATGATTTATCGCGTTGATACCAACGGTCAAGAAATTGCGGATCCCGAACCGATTGCCGGACATATTACCGATTCCTTGACATTGCGGTCCGCCGTCGATGGTTATACTCTCAAAGAACTCTACTTCGGTGACACTGCTGCCACTACTAAATCGCGGAAAGTTCCAACCCTCAATTGGCAACGGAACGACGCGTTAGCCGACACGACATTTTCACTTGGCACTAACGCTGGTCACAGTTACAAGTTAGTGTACGCCAAGAATACGCCTGGCAATAACAGTGATAAAACAAATACTGGTGATATCACGCCACCTGCTAAAACAGAAACACCAAATGATAATAATGGCACGACCCCACCACCAGTTAGTGATGGTGGCGGTAGCACGGCTACTGCTCAAACCGGTAAGCCATCAAAGAAGCCGACACCATCAGCGCTGCCAGCTTCTGGTGGCAATAACAGCAACCCGAACACCACTAGCACCACCAGTGCTCCCAAAACTGCGGAGAAACACACCACGCTTCCTAAATCTGGGAAAATTACTAATTATGTAATTACGGTCCTCGGTATGCTGGTACTCGTTGGCGCATTCGGGATGGCTTGGTTTAATAAGAAACGTAAGTCATAAATTCGTAACGAACTCAAATAATATAGGCCAATCACTACAAAAAGACCACTTGAAATTCCTTGTACTAATAGGATTTCAAGTGGTCTTTATTTTCATTAGTATAATCCCATTGCTACATTGCTTCCCCTGTAATTACTACCAAGATCCCAATTATTTATCAATTACCATATGCTAGTTTCACCCAATTGGCAATTTCTTCAGCCACATATTTATTTTGTGGCGTAACTGCGCCGAGACGGTAACTTGCATAAGATTCAGCAAACTCGTCCGCATCACTTGTATATCCATATGCGCTAATTCCAGCCGCATAATCAGCTGCCGTTTTACTAGTAGCGGCAATATATTTATTTCTCATCGAAGTAATTACTTTCGTAAAATTGTAATCCCCTGTTGCGGTCATATAAATAAATTGCAGTAAGTGGCCAAACTCATGTGTTGTTACATAAATCGGTAACATCTTCGCGGACACATGAACACTATAAGTTGTGTACAGCGACACACCATCTGAAAATTTAAACGTACGGTATGTGTTGCTCTCAGCTGCCATTGTGTCCATTTCGCTAGCTACATTATCAGAAATAAATGAGTCCGGATTAAGCTGTATCGTAATTGTTTTATTAGCGGCGCCAAAATTCGTGATGGTTTGCGCCTCAGTATCATTCGACTCAAATGTGCTACTATCGGGCGCTTCAACTCTGATGGTGCCACCATCAGCAATGAATTTTTGCGCCAATGCTTCTTGCTTAACTAGCGTCTCCAAATGTTGTAAATTTAACCCCAGTAACTTGATATCGAGCTTTGCCAATGATTTTGTATCCATTGAAAATCCTTCGCTATTCATCTGCGTCATCTGGGCTTGCAATTGTGCGGCCGTTTTAATTGGAGCCGCATTAATCACGTTCATCGCCGTCTGCGCAGCATCACTAATGATTACGGGCGGGTCAACCGGGGTGGGCTGCACTGTCGGTTTCTTGGGTGGTGCAACGTAGCCACCACTTTTTAGATTTTTAGCTAACACATACCCTTTCATTCCACTGAAATAATACAGCTTAACTTGTTGGCCCTTCTTATTGCGCAAAATCACTTGTTTGCGCGTCGTGATTGTCCGTTTTCCCCAGGCACCATTCACCCGCTTACCAACTGGTTTATACTGGTACACGTTATGCTTATGATGTTTTTTACCGACCCGTGATTTAACAATTTTGTATTTATGAATATTTGAACCGTGAAGCCACAAATGATATTTGGTTGCCTTCGTTTTTATGACTTGGGCAGTGACATACTTGGTCGTCGTGGCGGCACTAACCGAATTACCAACGTCGGCAAACAGCATCGCCAACATTAGGAAAGCCACCACGTAAATTCTAACTTTTTTAAACATAAGACTCACTTCCCTTTCTCAACTTCCACCAATAAGTTAGTCGTTATTGCCCATTAAAAATTGCAAAAAACGCCAACTGAAAGCATTACCAATTTGGCAACATCCTCCCGTTGACGTTAAACATTTTAATATTTATTCCCTATGCTTATTGTAACAAATCACTCAAATTGTGTGGGACATTCTGACCTGTGAAAGGTTATTTACGGCATTCTAAGAATCCCCGTGCACAAACCGCTGAAAATTATCAGCCAGAATCAACTCTAATTCATTTACCCCAATACCGTGTAGCGCGGCAAGATATTGATAGCTGGCTTGCAAGGTCGCAACGTAATCAACATTTTCAACGGCTATATTTTGCGCCCAAGCGATTGCGTCGATGCCATCAGATTCTACCAAGACACGTTGCAGTGGCACTTGTTGGGCAACTTTCTGAACTGCTTTATCCGTGAAAACATCAGGCCCGGCGGTAAAATACGTATCTAATGCTAGATATTCTGCTAAATAATCTGGAGTGGCATACCAATGAATTAAGTAGCGATTAGGATAATTACGGATTAACGCAAGGATTTCCCGTTCTTGGCCTTTGGTATGGAGCACAACTGGCTTGTGTTGTTTAACCGCAATTGCCAGTTGCTGTTCAAAGACATCCTGTTGCACCGCTAAATCGACCTGTGTCCAGACACTATCCATACCAATTTCACCGATAATTGCGACCGAGGCTAATAGCGCTGCCAAATCAGCTGGAACTTGCTCTGCTTTCCATGGGTGAATACCAAAACTAATGTAATTTTGATTATTGGCACGATTATACTCTAATTCTTCTAAGGAATCACTGTTCACAATTCCTTGAATGTGGTTTAGGTGCTGTAATGGCAATAAACCTACACTATTGTGAAAATGAGCATCAATTAGCATTTGGATTTTCCCTTCATGTTCTCATTTGCTGTTTTTATCTATTCGCACAGCAGTCGCTTGCGGTTATCTGCTTAATTTCTGTGTCGTAATTTTTACGCGCCACACCTAATTATAGCCTATCTGCCATAGCGACATCCTTAATCTCAAATCCTTTGTTTTATGCGCCCAATATCTTAGTTACAGCACCGCAACCTTATTCATGTTTCACATCATTCTCTAATCGAGCACATAGTTCCTTCGTATTTTATCCATACAATAGATATATTGATTGTCTAAATAAAATATTGGAGTGAATTATATGAAAACTGAAATGACACCACACTACAAAATGTACAAACACGGCAAACAATGGGTTTACGCTAGTTTGACGACCGTTACCCTGCTTAGCGGGTTCGGTGCAACACCAGTTGTTCTCGCTGAAGAACTGGCCACCGAACGCACTGAAGTCTCTAAGCAAAGTGAACCAGATGCAGAACCAACCCCGAATGTGACCGACCCTACTTTACCACTACCAGCCCCTGAGTTGAGTCCTGAACCTACGACAGTTGAATACTCGTCAGACGTGAAAGTGACTACTGAAAATAACCTACCGTCTGAAGTTCAAGTAAATAACGCACCAGAAGTTACTTCACTCGACAGCACAAAGACACAACAAGAAAATACCACCAAAGCTGCATCACCAGTAAAAGAAAAAGGCCCTCGAAACGGTAGCGGTGATGTCCATCATGGCGCTTTCACCAAAGCTGACTTTACCTTTGATAGTGCTGGGACAACGATTACTGGTTTCAGTTCAACATTTACCAGCGGTGATTATAAAAACTGGGATGGTGTATTAACATTCGCACCGGAATTATCAGACGTTATCGGAATTGGTGCGAGTGCCTTTGCCTCAAAAGCTATCGACTCGGTTGATTTTTCCAATCTAACTGAATTACAAAAAATGGGTGATTCCGCTTTTGCTGGAACTAGCATCGAGACTCTTAATTTACGACCATTACGTAATCTACAGACTATTGGTGATGGTGCCTTTGTTATTACTAATTTGACCAATGTTTTATTTGATAATCCAAACTTAACTTCGATTGGTAACAACGCATTTTATAATGCCACAAATCTGACCACCATTGATTTTAGTTCTCTCATTAGCTTGCAACAAATTGGCAGATCAGCCTTTTTCAACTGTACAAACCTACAATCCGTTATTTTTGACGATTTGCCTGCACTTACATCGATTGGGCTCCAAGCCTTTTCTCAGTGTATTAATTTAGAAACTTTTAAATTTGATAATTTGGATACTTTAACAACAATTAGTGATAATGCTTTTTTTCAATGTAAAAAACTTAACACGCCAAATTTTGATAATTTACAAGCCTTAGTCTCGATTGGTAAAGAGGCCTTTAATCAATGTAATGCGTTCAAAACAATTAAACTAGAACACCTTCAAAGCCTAACTAGTATCGGAATTAATGCATTTGCTTCTTGTACTAGTATGGAAAGTATCCAGATTATTGATTTACCTAAACTAACAACGCTGGCGGCACAAGCTTTTAATAATAATCCGAATGTAAAATCAATTGAAGTCGATAACCTCCCATTATTAACTTCAATTCCAAATGATGTTTTCTATGGTTGTACTAGTGCGGAAAGCTTGACACTGACCAACATGCCGGCTTTATTAAGTATTGGGAATCACGCATTTTATAACTTCCATGCTTTAACACAGATTAACGTCGATGACCTTAATGCTAGTTTGAATATTAATTCAACTGCATTCGATTCAGTTAAAAATAACGGGATTGTACGGCCAACAAATATCGGTAATGCTTTAATCACTGCGCAAAAATTCGTCGATTCTATCAACAGTTGGAATGGCTACTATCAAAATGATAGTACTTGGAAAATTGCCGGTACCGTGTCGCACAAATATCTCGATCAATTTGACCATGAAATCACAGTAGATATTAATAACGAGCCCATTACACCATGGACTCAATGGGGGTTAATTAATGATCAATACGACGCCCCAAGTGCACCGCTGATTGCTGGATATGGTGAACCTGTGTTAGAATCTGGTACGCTAAATGGCGCCATGACTGGTGGCCCCCAAGAAATTATCTACCGTTACCAAGCTTTACCGCTCGCTGCTCAAACCGTTACGATTTATCGGGTTGACACTAACGGTGTTGAAATTGAGGATCCCGAAACTATTGATGGAACTGTTGATGATGACCTCGACTTAACTCCCAAAGGCTATGACAACTATGATTTCACAGAACTGTATGGCAGTGATTTGCCCGGTACCAGCGCACGCCTTGTTCCCGATTTAAACTGGCTCCGTGCTGATGAGTTAGCAAATACAACGCTCAAGCTTGGCGCTAACAACGGTCGCAGTTACAAATTTGTCTACACAGCCAAGTCAACTGGCGGCGATACTACCCCTGGTACTGGCCCGAACATCATTCCTGGCGACAACACGGATACCTCGACCCCAGACGGCAAACCAACGCCGACACCGGACAATACTACGCCCGAGACTGACTTAAATCCCGGCAAATTGCCAAGTTCCGGTGATAGTACCGATGAACCGACTGCGCAACCAAATGTTAGTAAGGTACCTAGTAAAAATCCGAGTGCTTCCAATAAACGACCAAATCACCTACCCGGTTCTGGCGGCAACACTACTGGTACTAACCGCACAACTGACTTAAGCGCCCCTACTGCGGCAAATAACAACGCACAACCAACGACTGGGACTTTGCCAAAAGCCGGTAGTCGTGAAAATTCGGCACCGCGGACACTTGGGTTGCTGTTACTCACTACAATTCTTGGTTGGTTTGCTTTTATTAAACGCCGTCAATCATAAGTCATTGTTTTGTTAGTGCTTAGGTTAACTGAGCGTAAGTTTTAATATGAATACGAAAATGACCCGCATTCTCCTTTTAAGGTAGAACGCGGGTCATTTGTTGTGGGGCTGAATTTAGTTTATTGTTCCAAAGTTAGATTATTTACCAATAGTTATTGTAACCAATCTACATATTGTTTTTTCCCAAAATACTTAATAATAACCTTTTTCATTTTCTTCTTAGTTTGAGCGTTCTTGTTGCCATAATCATTACCGTAGCCAAATGCATGCTTTTTACCGTACTTTTTCGCAATCGATTTGTTTCTAAAATTGTACTGAATACTTCCATTTCCATTATCACCAAGTTGGTAAGTTGTATAACTCACGACAACCTTATAATATTTACCACTAACTTTAACCTTAGTTAACACATTCATACCTTGGTGTGTCGATGCACCACCACCAATACTATAACCAGTTTTACCATGAAATTTCTCCCTCCAACACGAAACAACATTGTACCCCTGCTCATTGATAAACCATAATTTTGCCGGCACTTCGTCTTTGTATAAACCGCCGTTATCATCTTCAGATTTAGGAACCCATGAGTACCAAGTACCACGCATGGATTTTGGTGTTGAATCATGCCCATCTGAATTAGCTGACACACTAGTTACTGCGATTGAGCTTAGCGTAATCGTAAGTAACGTTGTCATAATAACTTTAACTACTATATTGATTTTCATACGATTCATCTCCTTACTTAAAAGCTACTTGTACATATTTAGTAACCGAAAAATATTGTATACGTCAAAACTACTAAAAAACGCCAACCAAAAAGCTATCACCACTAATGGCAACATCTTCCCGTTGACGTATAACTTACTATTTAATTTATCCCTAACTGTATTTTACCAAATATGTCTTGAATACCTTTTGATTAGTCCTATTAATTTACTACTACATGACTTACTATTTCAGTCCGCATTTTTTAAATAATGAAAAGTTATGAACTACTCGCTTAAATATACTAATATTAACTATTTTTTCGTTTATCAAATCCATCAGTTCTTTTGGCTATATTTATTCTAGCGCGGAATTGCCGTTTCTGTCCTTTTCAATTATCTAATTACCGCGGTTCTATTGTTAGTGTTATTTTTCCATGCACTGCGGTCTGTGATTGAAAACCGCTTTTCACTAGTTTGAGCATTATTCCTAACTAACGGAGTGCCAGTAAATTGCTTGGCGGGCGCAGCCTTTACACCGCGACTGGGGTGATATGTATGAAATACATGTCGCCGCTGAGGATGAGATGAGGAGTCTTAGGAATTTATTCCTTAGACTCCCAGCTTGTCCGAACCTCCCAAGACCGCACTTTGGCTTGGGAGGTTGCTTCCAGCGTGGTGCGCCAAGTAATTTACTGGCACGCAGTGGCCAAGTTTATTCAATCCCACGTCAGACGGAATAGAGTCCAAAATAGAACCGTTCTTTTTCAATAATCCCGACAACACAAAAACACCAACCAATTTAACAAACTGGTCGGTGCTTCTAAATTGTATTGAGTTAGCTTACCAAGAAGCTTTTTGAACACCAGGAATTTGACCCTTGTGAGCCAATTGGCGGAAGTTCAAACGGCTCATACCGAACTTACGCATGTAGGCGTGAGGACGGCCGTCGAGCCAGTCACGGTTGTGCACACGTACTGGTGAAGCGTTACGTGGAAGCTTTGACAAGCCAACGTAGTCGCCAGCAGCCTTCAATTCAGCGCGCTTAGCAGCATACTTTGCAACAGTTGCTTCAATCTTCTTTGCTTTAGCAATCTTTGATTTCTTAGCCATTTTTACTTAACCTCCTTGAAAATAGTAACCTTACGCAACTTTGGTGAATACTTCTTTAATTCCAAACGGTCGGGATTGTTACGACGGTTCTTTGAAGTGAGGTAGAGACGTTCGCCGGTTTCGGCTGCTTCTAAAACGATATTTACGCGCATTGTATACTCCAGTTTCTAAAATGAATTTATTTGTGTCCTAACAGGACGATTTATTTAGTGGTGCTTTATTATTTGCTTAGTCAATTTAACAAGATTTAGTATAACACACTCCTTACAAAATGTAAGCATAATTATTGAATTAATCTAAAAACTTCCCACATTAACTTATTGCCGTTATTTTCGTTCCCATTTTAGTGCAAGATAACCCACCGCATCAATCAATAAAAACAACGTTAAACCTAATAAGCTTAAGACAACGACCGCCCCATACATCGTTGGGTAGTCCATTCGTTGCCAAGCATCCATGATAAAGTAGCCCATCCCCCACTGTGTTCCGTACGTTTCCGCGAAAAACAGCACGCTGATTGCAATCCCGAGTGACACCCGGCTTGCCGATAATAAAGCATAGGCACTCGCTGGCAGCGTAATGTGTTTAAATTGTTGCCATTGATTAGCGCGCAAGACGCCGTAAATATTATATAGATTATCGGGAATGTTTTTGACGGCGTCACGGACCGCTAAGACGACTTGCGGAAAAATAATTAAAATTATTAATAATATTTTAGAGCTTTCCCCTAATCCAAATAATACCATCAAAATCGGTAAGAGCGCTAATTTAGGAATCGGGTATGTTAGGTAGATAATTGGATCAAATAAACGATTCGCCCATTTATTCCGCCCCATCCAAACACCAAGTCCAAACCCTAGTATTAGCGAAATAACTAGCCCGCTAATAACTCGTAACAGACTAACGCCAACATGCTTTAATACTTGGTCTTCCCCAAACAGCGTCGGAAATGCCTGCACCACGGCTAACGGTGTTGGCAGCATCACTTTGTTAAATATTTGCGCGGCAACTGTCCACAAAACGACAAGTACAATTGTAGCAAATAATAGACTCACCATTTTATTACCGAAGCGTTTAACCATTGCCAATCACCGCCTTCAACCGTGCCACTAAATCTGCTTCTTGCTCAGGATGTGTAATCATTTCGGCTCCAGTTGGTGTCAGCACGAGAATTTGCTGTCCGAGCAAGATTGCTTCCTGAATATCATGTGTAATGAACAACGTCGTGCCGGGCTTCATTTGCCACGTATCCATGAACAATGTTTGAATTTGTTCGCGTGTATTTGTATCCAATGCTGAAAATGGTTCATCCATCAATAGGACATCAGCAGCCACCGCAAACCCACGGGCCAAACTTACCCGCTGTTGTTGTCCGCCACTCATTTCATGGGGATACTTCGTTTTTAAGTCCATAATCGACAATTTTTCAAACAGCTGCGTAATTACTGTTTGATTGATTGGCTGTTTGGTGATTTTTAAAGCATTTATAACTGCTTGCGTAGCTGTTTCCCAGGGCAACAAGCCGTAATCTTGTGGTACGAGTGCCATGACGTGTTCTTTTGGGATAAATGGCTGACCATTTAAAGTCATCGTGCCACTTGCGAAATCACGTAGCCCGGCCACGACATTCAAAAGTGTTGTTTTACCCACGCCGGATGCACCGATAATCGTTGTGATTTGTCCCACTGGAAATGTAACCGAAAAATCCGCCAAGATTTTTTTCTTGTCGGAATTTACGGTAATATTATTTAATTGTAAGTTTGCATTATTTAAAGTAGACATCGCTTAACACATCTTTTGCTTTCAGATTTTTCTTCAATAAACCCTTACTCTTGGCCCAGCTAAACGCATCATCAATGTCTTTAGCACTAATTTGACTAGCTTTAGGGAACTTATCAATCTTAATTTTGTTGGTTAATTTTGCCGGGAAGCCGACATTTTTAACTAACATTGCGCGATACTTCGCCACCTGCTTGGGGTCGTTGCGGTTATTGTTGATTTGGTTAACCGCTTGATCATAGGCTTTGTAAAATCCTTGAATCGCCGCTTTCTTAGCGCTAATTGTCTTAGCTGGAAAACCAATGATAAATGGATTCAAGCCAATTTTTGTCGTTGAGTCAATCACATGTTGCCCATCAGCTTCGCCCATCGTGATGAATGGTTCGGGTAAGACAGCAGCACTCGCTTTACCGGAATTCAACAATTCCAGCCGTGCTGGCACTGGAGGCACGTCCAACATTTTAACATCACTTTCTTTCATGCCAGCCGCGGCTAACATTTTTACAGTCGCGTATTCAATCCCACCATTTTTAGCGATAATGACAGATTTGCCTTTCAAATCCTTGATTGAATTGACGCCCCCAATCCGATCGACCATCTTCCCGTTTTTATCGCTGATGCTTGTGCCACCATCAGCTACTAAATCAAATTGGTCGTGCGTTGTTGACGTGACTTTCACATCCATTCCGCCTTGCTCGTAAATTGCCAACGCAATCACGTCAGAAATCACACCATCTACTTTACCAGCTTGAAATGCCGCATCGCGATCCTTGGCTGACTTAAACGGCTCAATCTCAATTTTGACCCCATTTTGCTTATCGAGCCCTTCGTTAGCCGCAACTAGCAAAGGTAAATTATCAGTTGACGGCATGACCCCTAACTTCACCGTTTGTAGTTTATTATCACCTGATTTTGTATCCTTTGAATTGGTGTTACCACAACCAGCTAATACCAAGGTTGCAGCTAAAGCAACTACAACTCCACCCAAAATTTTCTTCATATCCATTTTCCCCATCATAATAAATTATTTACACATTTAATTTTATCGTTCAATTATTAACATGTATAGGTCAACTTCGCATTATTCATGAAAAAATCACAAATTAACGGTAGCTGGAATCCTTTCTCCAACAAAAAAACGGTTCGCAAGCTACCTCATCTTTACAAGCAAGGTAACTCGCGAACCATTTAACGTGGCGCAAAATATTTTTCAATCGGTAGCCAACCACTACCAAGACTAGTAATGAAAATGTTTGCCTTTTGATACTCGTCTACTCAAAATAATGCCGGTTTTTCGTGTATGGTTCAATTTCATACTGCGAAGTTTCTAGCCAGTGATTTTGTTCAGGTGTAAAAAATTGACCAATCATCGTCCGGACAATTTCGGTATCTGAAACCACCCGAATTAATCCAGTTGCTTCGTGGACGACACTCCAAAAATTAGTTTTCGTCACTGGTACCGCATTGTAAGCTGGCCAACTTTCAAGATAGGACGCAACTTGACTTTGTAGTTCATGCGGTTCAACAGCTAAATCGCTGCCATACAGCTTTCCATCAATCGTCAACCAGATGGCTTGGGCCATTTCATCAACTAGGTGCAAATCATGTGCTTGCGCCCACTTAGCGAATTCATCGGTGTCATATAATGGATAACTCATTATTTCGTTGCTCCTGTAAGTTGTTGTTTCAGAGCAATCAGCCCCACTTGACTCAATTTACCGGTTTTTGTTTCGGTATCAATACTTTCAAATAATTCCGAAGCCTGCAACCATGCCAGCGTCACTTGATCCCCAATTGCTTCTTCAGTCACTAGGTTTAAATCAACAATATGTTGGTTTTGCTTGGCTGAACCGTGATTTGACAATACCACAATTTGGACGTTGCCTTCACTCGTACGAATATCAACGTACCAGTTGGCATTTGTTGCATAGCGTTTGACGCTCAAGTTCACGCCAACCATTTCACCATCGACTTCATATTCCAAACCTTCAACCAATTCATCGGCTTGGGCTTTAAGTTCAGCCGGGAAACTAGGTAATTTTACGCCGGGGGCCTTACTTGTATCAGGTGAGTTTTTACCAAGGTCTGGATTATCCCGCAATTGCTTATCACGGTCAAAATTAAAACGTGAATACCCACCAGTTGGGCGATTTAAAACAAAACCAGCTAATGTATTAGCTTGACGCTTTTTATTTAACTCAATGCCAAGTTCCAACCGGACGTAGTCAATAAAATCTGGGCTGAACTGATAAGCATCTTTAGTTACTGGTCGCCCATTCGCAGATTCACCGCCCTTTTCCATATAAAATGCGTGTTTCACAATCATATTCGCATTCAACAAGAAACGCATTACATCTTGATTGTTTGATGATAACGCAATAAACTCATCAGCTAGCAATGCTTTTACTGGTACCGATAATTCATTTTGCAATTCAACATCTTCACTAATGTCTTTACCAGCTGGCACACTAGGATCTACTAAGTTAACTTTCCAATTTCCGTTTGCATAACGTGAAAACATCAAGTTGAATTCTGCATCTTTATAGCGATATGTAACAGCTGCCTCTTCCCCAAATTGTTTAGCAAATTCTTGTAAGTCCATCTCATTCTCCCTCTCAGTGTTGTTCGTTATCTCTATTCTATCAAAAAAAGCCTTCCAATCGATGAAAACCGATTGAAAAGCTTGCGATTATTTATATTCTTTAGCACTAATAAGCAAAAATTACCCAATTAATGCTTCTAATTCATTTAGGCGTTCTTCAAAAACCTTAAATGCTTCTTCAAGGTAATCAGGTTTAGTCATATCCACACCGGCCTGCTTCATAACTTCGATTGGGAAGTCTGAGTTACCAGCCTTCAAGTATGTCTTATAAGCATCAACTGCCCCATCAACACCTGTTGTGATATTATGCGCCAATGTTGTGGCTGCTGACATCCCCGTTGCATATTGGAACACGTAGTAATTGTAGTAGAAGTGGGGAATCCGTGCCCATTCTAAGGCAATTGCATCATCAAATTCAAGCGCTGGACCGTAGTAACGCTTGTTCAAGTCCGCATAGAAAGCACTCATTGTGTCCGCCGTCAATGGCGCACCAGCAGCATCTTCTGCGTGAATCCAGTGTTCAAATTCCGCAAATTGAGTTTGACGGAAGACCGTGCCCTTAAATCCATCAAGGTAGTGGTTCAAAACATACGCCCGAACCTTAGGATCAGTTTGGGTCTTCAACAAATAATCAGTCAAAATATTTTCATTTGATGTTGACGCAATTTCAGCCAAGAAGATTGTGTAATCACCATATTGTACTGGTTGATTGTGACGTGTGTAATATGAGTGCACTGAGTGTCCCATTTCGTGAACTAACGTGAACAAGTTATCTAAATTATCTTGCCAGTTCAATAAAATGTATGGGTCAGTATCATATGCACCACCAGAATATGCACCAGAACGCTTACCCTTGTTTTCAACTACATCAATCCAGCGGTTGTCGAACGCTTCTTGGACAATCGCCAAGTAATCGTCACCCAATGGCTTAAGCGCTTGAAGGGCTTCAGCTTTGGCTGCTTCGTAATCATATGATAATGAAGCTTCACCAGTGATTGGCGTGTATAAATCATATGTGTGTAATTCATCAAGTTGTAAGACCTTTTTACGCAAAGCCACATAACGGTGTAACAGTGGTAAATGATCATTAACTTGGGCAACTAGAGTTTCAAAAACCGTTTCTGGAATAGTTGTCGCAGCCAAAGCAGATTGGCGTGCTGAATCATAGTTATGCACTGAAGCTAAATAATTGTGCCCATGCGTGTGTTGTGACAACGTTGAAGCAAACGTGTGTTGGAATTGGTCATATGTGGCATACAACGTATCAAACGCTTGCTTACGAACCTTACGATCAGTTGATTCTAAGTGCTTTGAATAAACCCCGTTTGATAACTCAACATCATTGCCATCCTCATCTTGAACAATCCCAAACTTTAAGTCAGCATTATCTAAAACTCCGAATGTATTTTGTGATGCGTCAAAAATATCGGTCGCGCCCGCTAATAATTTTTCTTCGCTAGGGCTTAACACATGTCCACGTGCTTGTGTAATTTGGTCAAAGAAGTGCGTATATTTAGCTAATTCGGCATTTTCTGCAAGGAATCCCGCTAAGGTTGTAGGTTCGATACCAATCACTTCGGGTTCAAAGAAAGCAATCGCGCCACTCACCTTAGCCCACAAAGCCCCAGCTTGAGCATTATAACCTTGATACTTTGAGTTAGCCGTATCTTGGTCAGATTTCATTGACGCATACACGTAAATTTTTTCAATCTTACGCGTTAATTCCAATAGCGCCTTCGTTGCGTCTAACAATGTTGCTGCAGAGTTAGCTAATGTACCAGCGTATTTGGCAACATCGCTAAACGTTGCTTCGACAGCTTGGTATTCAGCTTCCCAAGCTTCATCGGTACTATAAATTTTTGCCAAATCCCAGGTTTGTGATTCAGGAAGTTCTTCTCGGAGTGGTAATTGCTTTACTTCTGACATGTGTTGCCTCCATTTATCTCGTTAATGATAATATAGTAACACAAAAATGAGAAAAGCATGGCAAATTTATTCACTTTTCTTTAATCCCGCTATTTTTAATTGGTAATCTGGGTACCACACAGGATGTCGATTTAAACGAATATGCGTCGCTGAAATTGGTTCAATAATATTTTGTTGAATCAACGCTTGCCAAAAGTTGCGCACAATCAGCTGTTTGGTCGGCAACAAACTACTCTGGCCATCCGGATACCAATCACTTGGTTGTAGTAATTTATTCAATAATTGTGCATTCGCAATGCGCTCCCCGGGCCGATATTTTTGCAATTCAAGTAGAAACTTGGCGCGCCACAAACTATGTGGCATTTTCAACCCAATTGGTAATTGTACTTTGGGATGCGCTAACCAAGTAACGCCACCCAAATGGCAATGTTGCTGATACGCTACCTGTTGTAAATATTTAGTGAAACCACGATTTTGACTGACTAGTTGCTGTAATTTTAAGGCTGCTTTTAACCGTAAACTCGTGCCAATTGTCACGGTCTCCTGTTTTTGATAGATTGCCACCATTAACTCACGATATTCTGTTAAATTCGTGGCATACGTAATATTCTTTTCGCGTTTTTGAAAATCCGGTTGTGCGATATTCCCCCATAAGCAAAAGCGACGGTGCGTGTTTTCCCAAAATAATACAAATGGCTGCCCATGCAATGGCACTGTCATAAATTTTGCCAAGGTTGGATTAGTCATTTTACGATTTACATACGTACTGCCCAAGATCCACAATACTTGGATTCCCTGTTGTCGGTACCCTGCTGTCCGCTGTCTTAATTTTGCCAAACTAATTGCACTGCATTGGTATTCAATTGCTAATAATTTGCCATTAGGTTTCTTAACTAATAAATCTGGTCGTTGGCTGATAGCTGGTAAAGTTGCTTCAAGCTGCACTTCATATTCCGCTGCAAAGAAATCACGTAGTTGAATTTTTCCTTGTAAATGCTCATTTGTCTCACCTTCACTAAAAGTTTCACAGCGTGCACCACTTAAATGAGCAAAATGCGGCGCTTTAATTACCCCGCGTTTCAACATTACCGTACACTTACACCCCGGACAAAAATATTTATTTTCTGCTACGGCAAAATTTGCTTCAATTAATTGATTATCCATTTTCGCAATATACATAAGCTAACTCCCTAGATTTATTTTTGGGTAACCTACTCATAGGTCCTCAAGAATAAACTACGTATTTTTTTACGGGTCTTGCGAAAAAAATGCAAAAAAGGGGCTGGGACATAACTCCAGACAAAAAAAGAGCTTATCCAAGCGCTGAAAAGCGTGCGGTTAAGCTCTTTTTAGTATAATTATATGTAAAGATAACGCTGTAACAGCAACGTTATCAAGTCGGTCGTCCCTTATTCACAGTGAGGTATTCCCTATGAAAAATTATAACATGAACCAAATCATGTTGGATATTCCAACGGCTTATGAACCTGATAAAAATCATGTGGCACACTACATTAACGAATTAGTTGAGGACATGGACGTAACTATCTTCTATACTACTGGTCGACCACTTGAGTATGATCCACCGATAATGAATGAAACTAGTTTTTATTCGCAATATACCCGTGGCGTGCGTAGCGGTCGGCGGATTGCCGAGTTTCGCCCAAGAAACATTATTGCGATGTGGCTGACTCAAGAAGCACAAGCCATCATATCGCACAAATTAAATCGTTTCCGAGTGTCAGACTTGTCAGGAAGCCATGATTAGCTCGGCGTTTTCGCGTTTCACCAAATTAACTTCACGAACAAGGATATATTGATGATGTAATCTATATTGACGGTACCAAAATTTTAGCGGATGCCAACAAGTTCAGTTTTGTGTGGAAGAAAAACACAATTCGTTTCGATAAAATGAATACCGTCAAAGCTCAACAATTAATTCAAGATATTATGGCAGAACAACAATCATTACAGTTACCAGAATATACTGATTTGTCAGTTGAAGAATTAGACGATGTGATTGCGCACCTAGAATCGTACTTAGCAAAACAAGAACAACAAGTCGTAGCTACACAGAAAGTGTCGCCTAACCCCGCAAAACAAGCGCGCCGTAATACTAAAAAGCACCTTAATAAGGCTGAACATATTCGTGACAAAAAGCTAGCGTATCAACACCAAATGGAAACTTATAATGAACGCAATAGCTATTCCAAGACTGATACTGACGCTACTTTCATGCGGGTTAAAGAAGATTACATGCAGAATGGTCAATTGAAACCAGCCTATAATTTACAAATCGCCACCAACGCTCAATTTGTCTTAGGCTATGGAATTTTCCAAAATCCAACTGATACGCGTACGTTGATGCCTTTTGTTGATCAACTTAAACAATACGAAACGTTGGGTTCAACGATTGTCGCAGATGCCGGATATGGTTCGGAAAGTAATTATCGGCAACTCGAAGATGAATACCCAGCTACTACAGTGCTGATTCCATACGGCACAATGTTAAAAGAAACCAGCAAAAAGTGGCAGACCGATGAACGGAAAGTCATGAATTGGAATTACTGTGCGGAAGATGACTATTATGTGGACCCACGAAACGTTAGATTTAATTTTAAACATCTAAGTAAACGAACTGATAAATACGGATTCGTTCGTGACTTTAAAGTTTATGAAGCTGAAGCTCAGACGGAAAATTTAGAAGATATTGCGGCTGCGTTAACGCCCTAAAAGGATATTACGGAGAAAAATTACAGTGAATCCGGCATTTGAATATCATAAAGCGAAAATTAGAAGTGAGTTTTCAAAAGAAGAAAACCAAGCCATCTACGCCCAACGAAAGATTGACGTAGAATCGGTTTTCGGCAGATTGAAAGCTTATTTTGGGTTCACTCGCTTCTCGGTCAGAGGGATCGAGCGCGTGAAACGTGAAGTTGGAATCGCCTTGATGGCAATGAACATGAAGAAATTGGCCACTATATGAGGACTTTTCGTGAGTAAACAATATATACATAAAAAATAGGCCTCAAGATTTCAAAAAACGAAATCTTGAGGCCTATTTTTTTATAACGAGCTAAGGTTTTGTCCCAGCCCCTTTCTATACTACTTAAAGTAATACCGTGCTAATTCTAGCGCCGTATTTTCCATGATACGTGTTCCGTGTTCAGCCAAGACATCTGCTGAAACTTCAGAAACTTCAGCAAATTCAAGGACAACTGCAGTATCATTTTTCATTTGTTCGTCAGTGATTTCATCTGCGAAGAACACCAATTCAAGGTAATAAGCACCATTGTATTGGAACAAATTACTAATACCACTTTCCAAACGTAATTCCTTCGCAATTGCCAAGAAATCTTCAAAATCAGCTAACTTAAACACTAAGCGACGTTTAGCGGTTTCGCCATTTGCTAATGCAGCTGAAACTTCATCCTCATCATCAGCAATTTTTGTGCGCCGTTGATCAGTAAACTGTTCAACCTGCTTCGTTGAATCTGGATAAACTGCGGATTCATCACTATCCGTTGCTTGTAGTTGCGCCAGTAAATCAGCGGGAACATCATCAGCAACTTCATCATGGTTCGCTTGTTCACCCATTTGGAACATCTCTTCAAAACTGTCAGTGTTCACATTTTTAGAAATAAACAATTCCAAGCCGCCACGATTAGGCATCACTTGAAAAGTAACTTGTTCATTCTCTTCAAAATCATGGTCTGTATCAACCTCTTCAAGAATATCATAGAAAAACGCTTCAATATTGTCTTGCTTGCTGATTAAGTCAATAATTGAAATTCCACGTTCCTCGAGATCTTCACGGCCCAGGCTAACGCGAATTGTATTTTCATTAATGCGTTCTTTTTCCATAACCGAGCCACATCCTTTCTACACCACGCAACATGGTGAATCAAAATACCTACTACCCTTACATTTTACTAACTTTTAATTAATAATCAAGCAATCCAAGCTTAAACAACAAAATTAATTCATTTCAGTTGCAATTTATTTTTATATACCGACTTATTGCCATCATTTTGAATTATCGTTTCCAACAAAAAAGGTTGTCGAAATTACATCTACCAACCTATTTGCACCATTATTTAGCTTTTGTTAGGCAAAATCTTGAAACAATTGGGCGTGTTTGAGTTCGTTTTTTCGAACTTCGCGTGGCAAGAAGCGACGAATTTCATCCTCATTGTATCCAACTTGTAATCGTTTGTCGTCCAACATAATTGGGCGCTTTAACAAAGCTGGGTTCTTTTGGATCATTTCGATTAAACGACCTAATGGTAAATCATCAAGTTGTACGTGCATATCAGTAAACACTTTTGAACGCGTTGAAATAATTTCTTCCGTACCATCTTCTGTCATGCGTAATACATTTTTGATTTCTTCTTTTGTTAAGGGGTTTTTAAAAATATTTCGTTCTGAAAAGGGAATATCGTGTTCTTCGAGCCAAATTCGTGCTTTACGACACGAAGTGCAACTTGGTGAACTATATAATGTTACTGTCATAAAAGGTTGCCTCCTAAGCATTTACAATTTTTAATATTAATTGCTTGCATATTTTTTAGTTTTATCTTACTAAACCTATTATATACAGTTAATACTAAAAATGTAACCCCTTCCAAATTGTGAACATTATACTTTTTTAATTTTAAATCGTGCGCTTTCTGATTATGTGTCAATTAACGAAAGACAATTAGACCGTTTTCGTAAAATAGGTATTGTGTTTGTAACGCATTTGCAATATTACTCCTTGTAAATTGCGCAAAAACTTCACATGTGTGAAAGCACCCCTCATTTTTTCTACAGCAAAATTTCTAACTTCCGTTGCACATTCATCACTTTTACCTCTGAGCCCGCACTAATTTGGGCTTCATTAACTAATTGAGCCAAACTACCGGTTTGTGGCAGATGCGTTAAATACAAGCGTTTAACCTGGGCTTCTTTGGCTAATGCCCCTGCCTCAGTTGAAGTTAGATGCCAGCGTTCACCCGTTTTATCGGCAAAAAAATTGGTATCCGCCAATAATACTTCTGCACCCTTACTAAATTCCGCTAATTCTGGAATCACCGCCGTATCTGCTGTGTAAACCAATTCATTCGGATTATTCGCCTCCTGAATTCGGACTGCAAATGTGGTTACTGGGTGCTTAGTTTGTAAAAAGGTCAGTTTCAATGGCCCAAGTTGCAAGTGTGACGTAGCATCATAAGGCATTTTTTGCGTTGAATTAGGCCAATCAAGACTATTGAAATTAACACTATCCGCTGGATTACCATATATTGGTAACAACGGTTGTTTCTTTTCACCGGGGGCTAATTGCCAATAATGCTTTAGGACCCCGACATCCGCAATGTGGTCGGCGTGATAATGTGTCAAGAGCACCGCATCAAGTTGGAGCGGGCTCATTATTTCTTCCAATACCAGTAATGTGCCACTACCGGCATCCAATAATAGATGATAATCACCACTCTCAATTAAAAAACCGCTGGTGCCAATTCCGTTAGCTGGATAACCACCATAGTATCCTAACACAGTAATTTTCATTTTTTGTACTCACTTTCCATCTTTTTTCATAATTTTAGTCTATACTAGCCCTAAAGACAAATCCTTAGACGTAATTCAATCATCCAAGGATTTGAATTATTTGGGGCCGTCTGGGCTGCCAAAAACACGCAATATTGGGAGGAAACAAACATGATTCGACAATTACATGTAACATATGGTTCAAAACAAATTTTAAATCAAATTCGGGCTAACTATCCAGAACGTCATTTATTAGTACTTTCACCAAGTACCTCTTCACTTGATAACTTGCAAATGCTTGACGTTTCTGGTGAAGAAAACATTTTCAGTTCTGGTGTCAGCTATGACATCGTTAATTACCATGGTACTCCTAATTGGCGTGGTTTCTTCAACTACACTTTCATTACGATTAATCCTGATCGGAAACCAGTCTTTGATAAATTGATTGAACAATGGTTTAACCAAGATAAACCAGAAGGCATGATTGCTGCCCTTGTCCTCCGCAAACACGGTGACGCATCTAATGACTATGTTGTCTTAACAACCTGGCAAATGCCACAACAATGGCGTCGTTGGAAGTCTTCAGATAATTATTTCTTTAAACCATATGCTAACGAAGCATACATTAACTTACATGAAACTAATTATGAATTCCAACAAGAATTCATCAAATAAAGCAAAAAGGATTCGCATGATGACGCGAATCCTTTTTTTATTTTATTCAGCATGTGAGCCAAGTAAGATTGCAACTGATTGTTGAAGTTCTTCAACGCGAACTTCAATCATTTCACCAGTTTTACGCAACTTAACTTCAACAATATTTTCATTTGCTTTCTTACCGACCGTAATTCGGATTGGCAAACCAATCAAGTCAGAATCAGCAAACTTAACACCTGGACGTTCTTTACGATCATCAACTAAGACTTCAAAACCCACTGCAGTTAATGTATCTTCAACGTCATTTGCTACACGTGCTTGATCAGCATCATTCAAATTCAATGGTACAACATGAATATCGTATGGTGCGATTGCCCGTGGCCAAACTAAACCATTTTCATCGGCTTGTTGTTCCGCAATTGCTGATAGCAAACGTGAAACTCCGATACCGTATGATCCCATAATGATATCTTTTTGGCGACCATTTTCATCAAGTACTTGTGCACCCAATGCTTTTGAATAGCGCGTTCCAAGCTTGAAAATGTGGCCAATTTCAATTCCCTTAGTGAAGACCAAGCGACCTTGACCATCAGGTGCTAAGCTACCTTCTTTAGCAACGCGAATATCTAAGACGTCATCAATGCGGAAATCACGGTTTTGGTTAACGTTAGTAAAGTGGAAACCATCTTCGTTGGCCCCAACGGTTACATTAACCATGTCTTGAATAAATTCATCCGCAACAATACGAACATCTTCGCTGACACCGACTGGTCCAAGTGAACCGAATTTGGCACCCAAGTACTTCATCGTATCTTCTTCGGTCGCTAATTCAAGTGAATCAACGTCTAAGAAGTTCTTCAACTTAACATCGTTAACTTCGTAGTCACCACGAACCAAAGCTAAAACTGGCTTTTCGTCGGCAATGAAGACAACTGACTTAATTAACTTAGTTGCATCAACCTTCAAGAATTCAGCGAGTTCCTCGATTGTTCCAACGTGTGGCGTTTCAATCTTAGTAAGCTCATTTTGGACATCCAAAGACTTGTTAGGCGTGTAATAATCTTTTGCCATTTCCAAGTTAGCAGCGTAATCCGTTGTGTCTGAGTAAGCAATGATATCTTCCCCAGCGGCCGCCACAGCAGAAAATTCCTTAGAATCTTTCCCGCCCATCGCACCACCGTCACCAACAATCACCCGGTAATCAAGACCAACTTGATCAAAAATATTGATGTATGCTTTTTCCATCGCACGGTATGCTTGATCGAGACCAGCTTCATCGCTTGAGAATGAGTAAGCATCCTTCATAATGAATTCACGACCACGGAGCAAGCCTGAACGTGGGCGACGTTCATCACGATATTTTGGTTGGATTTGGTAGACCGTCAATGGCAAACGTTTGTATGACTTAATATCATCACGAATTAATTGCGTCATCGTTTCTTCGTGTGTTGGTCCTAAAATCAAATCACGATCATGCCGATCTTGTAACTTGTAAAGGTCTGGACCATAAGATTCATAACGACCTGATTCACGCCACAAGTCAGCTGGCAAAACAGCTGGCGTGAGCATTTCAGCGGCGTCAATTTTTTCCATTTCAACACGGATAATACCATCAATCTTGTTAATTACACGTTGGGCAAGTGGTAAGTAAGCATACATACCAGCGGTTACTTGACGAATGTAACCCGCGCGCAACATCATTTGGTGTGAAATAACTTCAGCATCGGCTGGTGTTTCTTTCACAGTTGGAATAAATAATTTTGATTGTTTCATTTTTGTAGAACCCCTTTTTGGAATTACTTAATAAAGTAGCGATAAACGTCGTTAAACGTCACAGCAATCATTAATAAAATTAAGAATAAAAAGCCGGCAATTTGAACGGCATTTTCAGCACTTTCTGGCAATGGTTTCCGACGAATTGCTTCAAGAACGTTCAACAACAGCTTACCACCATCAAGTGCAGGAATCGGTAAGAGATTAACAATTCCCAAGTTAACACTCAAGAATGCCATAAAGAAAAGCGTTGAAGCTAAGCCCATTTTAGCAGCTTGTTCCGTATTAGCAAAGATTGCGACTGGTCCGCCAAGTTTGTTTAGGTTAAAGCCACCCGTAAACAGATTAGCTAATGCATGCCAAATGTTGGTAACCATGGTCCACGTGCCAGTTAAACCATACATCAATCGACCACCAATACTCTTATCAACCGCTGCGGTAATCCCAATTTGACCAACTTTTTGGCCTTGGGTTGTTATTACTTTAGGGGTCACTTTAATTGTGTTGGTTGTCGTGCCGTGCTTATAAGTCAAGGTAACTTGCTTACCTGGATCACTTTGTAATGTTGTTGACAATGCTGACCAGTCTTTCACAACCTTGCCATTAATTTTTGTGATTTCATCACCCTTTTGCAAACCAGCTTTTTGCGCAACTGAGTTTTCCATCACGGTACCAATTTTTGTGCTGTTTGATGGAATCCCACCAGTTTGCATCAAACCTATAATGGCAAAGACCACAATGGCTAGGATGAAGTTATTCATTGGTCCCGCAAAATTAACTAATGCGCGTTGCCATAACTTGGCTGATTGAAATTGGACATCGCGTGGTGCAATCTGCACTTCAGTTCCATCATGCTCAATAATTGTCGCATCATGGTCGACGTTCAACCGTTTAAGTGCTGATTCGTCACCATTTTCATAACCTTCAAGCCAGAGCCCATCCGTTAAATCAAAATTGACGATTTGAAATGGCACACCTTGAAATAAGGTTTGTTTTTGTGATGCGTTAATCCGCGTAACTAGATTTTCATTCAACTGAATGTTAACCATGACACCGGCTTGTAGCGCGTCCCCATCATCTTCTTGGGCACCTGCCATCCGAACATACCCACCAACAGGCAATAACCGCAATGTGTAGCTCGTATGGTTCTTCCGAAATGCAATCAGCTTAGGTCCCATTCCAATTGAAAATTCGCGAACTAAGATGCCTGATTTTTTGGCAAAATAGAAATGCCCAAATTCATGGACAATTACTAAAATCCCAAATACAACGATAAATGTGATAATTGTTAATAATGTATTATGCAATAACTTGTCCTCCCAAACTTTTTAGTGAATAACGCCCAACAAGAAAAGAACTGGTAAGACAATTAAAAGACTATCAAAACGATCTAAGATACCACCGTGACCTGGTAAAATTTTACCTGAGTCCTTAACGTTATAGTAACGCTTCAAAGCAGATTCAATCAAATCACCAAATTGCCCAGCGATTGATGCAAACAACGCAATGACAAGCATCACTGGGAAACTGTAAACTTGGACAGCTGGGAAAACTAATAAGTAAATTGCCGAAACAATTACTGAAACTACGGTCCCCCCAATTGAACCTTCCCATGTCTTGTTTGGACTAATACGTGGAGCAAGCTTGTGCTTCCCTAACGCACGCCCAATCATGTATGCACCTGAATCTGTAATCCAAACGATCAACAAAGCGAAGAACAACGTAGCTAAGCTCATTGTCCGGGCGGCCATGAAGAATTGGAAACCTAAACCAATGTAGAGCATTGATAAAGTAATCACCCCTGCGTCATCAAAAGTAAAATGATTCCGACTCAGAACTGTGTGGAACAGCATCAAGAGGACAAAGATGTACAACAATGATGATTGGTGTAAAAACATTGGTAAGTGTTCGTTATCCCACAAGCTACGTGGCAATACCATTACAACTACCCCAATATTACTGATAATGGTTTCAAATGAAATCAACAATTTCTTGCGCATAATCAAAATTTCATCAAGCGCAACCACCGCCATCAGTGCTACCAAAATTTGTAATGGTAAATGTCCGATAATCAAAAGCGGAATGAAGACAGCTAAGGCAACCACCGCTGTAATAACACGAGTTTTCATGATAATTTTTCTCCAATTAATATTATTTAGTTAAGCCACCAAATCGCCGATCACGATTTTGGAAGGTTTTTAAGGCTGATTTGAACACTTGCACGTCAAACTCTGGCCAGTGTTGATCTACAAATACAAATTCGCTATATGCGATTTGCCAGAGCAAAAAATTACTAATTCGCTGTTCGCCACTTGTCCGAATTAACAATTCTGGATCAGCATATTCGCCCAATGGCGCCGTCATCATCGCCTGACTGATTGTCGCTTCATCGATTTGCGCTGGTTCAAGTTCCCCACGCTTCACTTGATTGGCAAGTTCTTGCATCCCGGTAACAATTTCAGCACGACTGCCGTAATTCAAAGCAAAGTTCAAGACCATTCCTGTATTAGTTTTGGTCTGTTCCATTGCATCGAACACCGCTTTTTGGGTACTCTTTGGCAACTGATCGGTATAGCCCATCACTTCCACACGAATATTATTCTTAATTAAATCTGGCACGAAACTATCAAAAAAGGCCGCCGGCAAATCCATCAAATAATTAACTTCATCTTCTGGGCGTTTCCAATTCTCCGTTGAAAATGCATATAAAGTTAAGACTTTAATTCCCAAGTCACTGGCAACCATCGTAATCTTCTTAACCGTATTCATGCCCTCTTTGTGTCCAGCCACTCGTGGTAGGTGACGCTTTTGGGCCCAGCGCCCGTTCCCATCCATAATAATAGCGACATGCTTAGGAATCCGCGTCATATCTAAATCATCTGAAACTACTTGATTTTGATTCTTCTTTTTAAATGAAAACACAATACACCTCCGTATGTTACTCAGCTCTAAATTTTACCATAATTGCTACCCATTTAGCACATTTGAGCGTAAATATTATATAAATGCAATCGAAAAAAGTGGTTATTATTGCTAATCCCAGTTCCAACAGATTGTCCACCACCATTTGATAATTGGAAAAAGAGTTCTATTCCGTCTGACGTGGGATTGAATAAAATTGGCCACTACGCGCCGGCAAATTACTTGGCGCACCACGCTGGAAGCAGCCTCCCAAGCCAAAGTGCGGTCTTGGTCGGTTCGGACAAGTTGGGAGTCTAAGGAATAAATTCCTAAGACTCCTCATCTTATCCTCAGCGACGATATGTGTTACACACGTATCGCCCCAGTCGCGGTGTAAAGTCTGCGACCGCCAAGCAATTTGCCGGCACTCCGTTAGTTAGTAATAATTTTCAAACTAGCAAAAAGCAATCGTTGTGAGCTGAAGTTCGTTGAAAACCAATTGAGCCGCTAAAAAAAGGCTAAATTTTTTCTAGCGTGGAATTTGGATATGTGTCTCAGATTGATTCCCACTACGAGGCTGGAACCAGTCTGGACACCGTGATGGGAGACAAGCATTTGAAGCCACAGTGCGGTCTTCAAATGTTTGCGAAGCTTGGTTCGCTAACGCGCTAACCATCTTCACAAATCCATAATCAGTAACAAAGCCCGTTACTGATTATGCCATCACGGTGCGAGCTAAAGTCCAGCCCGGTTCCAGCCTCTTCGTTAATTTGAGCAGACAACCAAACTGGTAATATGCCGTAATCCTTGTCGCTGTGGATTTAGCGGTAATCAATAGTTCAACGCTCATCTAGCGGAGTGACTGAAAATCACATTGTGGCCGCCAGGCTTTACACCGAAATGGGACAAACGTGACACCACGTGTCGGGTTTGTCGCTGAGGGTAGAGCCGACCGGCCTTATTTGTCCAGCGTAGCTACAAATGTGAGCAGTCTTTTGGCTTTAGCCATTAGACTGCCAGCTATCCCGAATTGCCCAAGACAGACATTCAGCCTGGAAGGCTAATCTAATCGGGTTTTGATTAGATTCAGTTGTTTGTTGCAAACAAACTGCTGGAATGTTTTGCGTTGCCGTACCTCAGGCATAAGCAAGCGGCTTGGGCATGTGCTTCCATCTCGGTGCACAATGTGATTTCCAGGCACGCAGTGGCATCATACATCTCATCACATTTTATAAATTCCACGTCAGACGGAATAGAGCCAAACAAAAGTACAGAAATGAGAATCCGACGTCAAACGGAATAGACAAAAAAAGCCGGAATAATTAAATTCCAACTTTTTTGTATTTACATTATTCATTGCCGTCTTTAGTTTGACTTGATTCGGTAACACTAGTGCTATCAGCTGCTGGTGTACTACTGCTACTGTCCTCGTCATCATTGGAACTAGCTGGTTCTTCTTTCTTTGGTGCGCCACTTGAGACTATCACACTCACTGAATCACCCTGAATAACTTGATGTCCTGACACTGGTGATTGGTCAATTACGTGGTTTTTAGCAACATCTTCTGACTTTTCATATTTAACAATTAAAGTCAATTTGTTGTTTTTTGCCCATTTTTTCGCATTTGTCAAAGACATACCCTTCAAACTAGTCACAGGAATCTTCTTTGGCCCTGTCGAAGTAGTTACTTGCATCGTATCACCGGCAATTGCTGTCTTACCAGCCGTGATGCTTTGCTTGATAATTTTGCCTTCTGCGACTGATTCTGAAGATTCTGAATCAGGTTGTAAAATTTTGATATTATTTTCGTTTGCCCAATTATAAAAATCAGCCGTCGTTTTGCCCTTAAAGTCTGGCACGGTAATTTTCTTTGGTCCTGAGCTAACAGTAAAGGTTACGGTCGTTCGTTCAGGATCCACCCGCTTCTCAGCGTTCACATCTTGACTAAGAATTACCCCTTCAGGAACAGAATCAGAATCTTGTTGCTTTTCTTTGACTTTGAAGCCTTTTTTCTTCAAAGTGCTAGCGACACTGCTGTATTTTTCGTTTGAATAATCACCAAAACGCAGCAATTTACGACCCGCAGATACCAGAATATTTACCGTCGCACCCTTTTTTAATTCACTATTAAATTTAGGGTCAGAGGAAATAACTCTACCAGACTCAACCGTTTGGGAAGTCGTCTTAGTAATCGTTCCAACTTTAAGTCCGTTATCTTGAATCAAAGCGACGGCATTCTCTTGTGTCTTACCAACTAAGTTTGGTACTGAAGCGTTCATCCCCTTGATAACAAAGTAACTTGTTAACCCACCGGCAAGTAATATTACCAAAATAATTGAAAAAATCCACAATCCTTTATGGCTTTTCTTTTTATCTTGCATCACGTCATCAACCGTTTTAGGCTCGGCTGATTCAATTGGGCTAATTGGCTTAGGAATGCTAGTTGCATCTTGAATATCGCCAACCGGAATAATCTTAGTGGCTGTATCATTTTGACTCGTTGGTACAAAGACTGGTTCGTCAGCTCGGGTTGGTAACAGAGACGTCCGCAAATCATCACCCATCTCATCAACTGAATTATAGCGATCAGCTGGATCCTTGGCAGTTGCCTTTAAGACAACATTTTCCATCGCTTGGGGAATGCGTGAATCATACGCACGGACAGATGGCATTTCATCTTGTGAATGCTTTAATGCCACGGCTACGGCATTTTCACCTTCAAATGGCACGCGTCCCGTCAGCATTTCATACAAAATAATCCCTAATGAATATACATCTGATTTGTCAGTAGCCATTCCACCGCGTGCTTGTTCTGGTGATAAATAGTGTACTGAACCCAAAATTGTATTGGTTTGGGTCATTGCTTTTTCAGAACGTGAGGTTGCAATCCCAAAATCAGAAATCTTCGCATTCCCTTGTTTATCAATTAAGATATTTTGGGGCTTTAGGTCACGGTGAATGATCCCACCAGCGTGAGCAGCACTAACTGCCGACAGGACCTGTTCCATCATATCTATCACGCGTTGATGTGATATTGGGAAATTAGTTTGTATATATGTCTTCAAATCCATGCCGTCGACATATTCCATCACCAAATATTGAATGCCTTGATCTTCACCGAAGTCATACATTGAAACGATATTGGGGTGCACTAATTCCGTCGCTGCCATCGCTTCACGTTGGAAACGGCGAATTGTGTTATCGTCAGTGGCTAAATCAAGCCGTAAAGTTTTTAGTGATACATCGCGGTCCAAAATTAAATCGTGGGCCAAATAAACGTTGGCCATGCCACCTTCACCCAGTGCACGAACTATTTGATAACGACCGCCTACTAATTGATTGGGCATCATTGTGCTCTTACCTCTTCTCCACGTTCCATTAATAGAACTGTTATGTTATCGCGCCCCCCAGCTTGATTTGCTTTTAAAATTAATTCTTCAACTTTTTCTTCAAGTGTCATTTGCGACATCAAAATTACCGAAATTTGAGCATCTGTCACTAAGTTTGTCAGCCCATCTGTCGCTAATAAAATTATATCGCCTGGATATGTTGCATACGTACTCGTATCCAAGACCGCTTCATCGTTGACCCCTAGCCATCGTGTGATGACATTTTTATCAGGATGTAACCGTGCATCTTCTGGCGCAATCTTCCCCTCTTGAACTAACTGATTAACCAACGAATGGTCAGTTGTTAATTGACGAAAAGTGCCGTCATGCAAAAGATAGCCCCGTGAATCACCAATATTTGCCATCAAAACTTCATCCTCAAAAATCATGGCTGATACTAGTGTCGTTGCCATCCCTTGTAAGTCACGAAAACGTTGTGACGCTTCAAGAATTGCCGCATTTTCCGCTAGGACTTGATCCATCAACCAAGTCTTTGCTTCGGCTGATGATGCAATTTCAGTTAACTCCCATTGATTACCAAGATGTAAGACCGCCATCGTTGAGGCAACATCCCCAGCCGCTTGACCACCAACACCATCGGCAACCACTGCAAATTTATAACCTTTTTGATTTTTAAAAGTACCGACAAAATCTTGATTGGTTTCACGAATCGTGCCGATATCTGATTGAAATGCTACTTTCATTCACTTTACTCCCTTGAATAAGCGTTACAAATTGTATTTTACCCTAAAAAGGTGCAAGCATTGTCATTTCGTTGAAAATTTCATAAAAAAAACATAAAAACCATCACTCATCGCTAAGTAACGGTTTAAAAGTAATTTATCTATATTAATTAAAGATTAAAGTTCATCACGCTTATCGTCAACTGTTTCTTTGATAGTTTCAGCTTTTTCTTCAACTACCGCTTGTGCATCAGCAACTTTATCGGTCACAGCATCACTAGCTTTGTCAGCAACGGTTTCAGCTAATTGATCATCACCGTCTTTTTTGTTCAAGTTTTTCAACTTATCCCAAAAGCCAGCTTTGTTCTCATCAACAACTTCCTTAGCATCTTCAAGGCTGTCTTGTACAGCTTCAACCTTATCAGTGACACCATCAGTAGCTGTTTCTACTGCGTCATCAATATCATCCAATGGTAAATCAGCATCACTAATATCTAAATCAATATCGTCTGAAAAATCGTCTTGCAAATCCGCAAAACCATCTGCTAATGAACTGCCTTCTTGTTTACCAAGCTTGTCTTTCACGTCATCAACTGCGCCACGGGCTTTTTCAGTGTAGTCATTAGCCATTGTTTGGGCCTTTTCAGCAAGGTCACGCGCTTTTTCGGCTAAGTCAGCATACTTATCAGATGCTTCACTCTTGTGTTCCTTAACAGTGTCACGGGCATCTTCAACTGCATCAGTTGCGTAGTAAGCGTAGTCAATTGCCTTATCGCGCATATCTTCAGCCTTATCACGAGCCTTATTGATTAATTCTTCTTGCTTTTCAGGGGTGAGTGACTTAAATGCTACAAATGCGGCAGCACCACCAACGGCTAATCCAGCTAAAAATCCAAGTGTTTTTGACATATTTTGATTCCTCCTAATGTTTAACGGTTATCATTTACTTATCGAATCTACAATTGTAACTTTGACTTACAATGGCTCGCCATTTTATTCTTTGTCAGCTTTGTCAGCCTTGCGACTCTTGTAGCGATCCATGGCTGACTTTGAAACCTTAGCTGCCAATGAGACACCGGGTGCTTTCTTTGCACCGTTACCAACACGGGCAGTCAAGTTACGTGTTGCTGTGTTTAAATCTGATACTGAAGTACCTAAATCGGCAATTGCCGTGAATGCTGGGTCAATAGTTTTTACTTTACCATTAACGTCTAAAAGTAATTCGTTGGCGCTTGCCATAATTTCTTCAGCTTCACGTGAAATTTGATCCACGTCCTTGGTAATCACACCTAAGCTTTTTGTCATACGTAACAAGAAAGTTCCAATAAATAATACCAAAAGTAAAAATGCAATTGCTGCAATCAAGCCAGCAATTTGGCCACCTGTAAAGGTCATGTTGTTTCCTCCAATTAATTTTATTGTTAAGAAAAGTTTAACATTCTAATGTAAGCGTTTCAATTAGAAAGAACTGAAGAAAGTGTGAAGATTTAGTCAATTGCTATAGGAAATCCGTTAATACCTGAACATCCTAAACTTAACGATTCTGTCTATCATTGTCAAATAGAATTTCTCCTTTGATAATACTGTGATTTATCGCTATAATTAACTCAATCAAAATACAGAAAAGTTCAGGTATTATCCATGCTCGTAATTAATGCTTCAAAAATTTTATCAGCGCACGTTAAAGTACCCAAAGCAGCTGCAGTTCCAGCTGGTACAACGCCAGTCATCAGTTGGCATGCCGATTTCTTTAGTAAGGACGGCGTATATTACTACGTCTTAGTAAACGATGCCAACCCGCTTGAAACAATTGCATTGTACAATCCTGCCCCACTTGAATACGAAGCACTGGCTCAAAATGCTGCCGAACGAATTGCTCGTTATTACGCGCAAATCCAAAACAAGGCCGCTTTTGATACCTTTCAAGAAGGCTCACGTGAAATCTTGATTGTTTCAGATTCTAACAAAAACAACTTCAAAGATGTCGATGAAAAAGTTAAAGGTGTTAAACACCAACTTCGTGGCCAAGTTGCTAATCAAGAACCCGCGGCACCTAAATTCAACGGAAAAAATGCCGTAACTCAATTGGCTGACAAAAATGCCCGTAAATTTTACGGTAGCTTGATGACCCACGCCGTGCATAAGAATACCAAGGGAAAATAAACCCTATTGGTTAACAAATTATCATAAAAAAAGGTTGAGAAATATTCTCAACCTTTTTTTACATGCTGAATAACTCATTCATCATTTGAATTTTGTGTCGTCGCAGCTAAAAACCGCAAGCCTTTTGGATAAAAATTCTTGAGCGTTGCTCCGACCACCTTCGCAAAACCAAAGCCGTTATCATTGATAACAACTTCATACCAGCCATTACCATCTACAGGTGCGGTAGCTAAACTAACCGTATCACCATGGACATAATTCGCCCATTGTTGATCATCGATGACGACCGTTTTCTTAACCTGACTTGGTTGCAATGCAAGTCCTAGAGCCAAACTCGGTTCAAAACGTTTCTTCTTGTATGTACCAAGATGCAAACCAGGTCGCATAATTGACAAGTGGCCAAAATCCGCCATTTGCGATGGCACACAATACAATTGGTCGCCAAAAGTTAACAATGTACCAACCATTGGAACTAATAAATTGTCATTAGCAAAATCTTGCCATAGTACAATTTGTTCTTTAGTCAAATTCGTTTTAACTGGTTTTAATTTTTGCTCAGTTGCTGTCTCATCATGCCAACGCATTTTGGCAACAAAGTGGCCTTCACCATTCATATGATGTGGAAATAGCCGTGCTGTCTTCGTCAATTCCGGATTACCATCAGCCCATTCTGGTCGACCGTCATCCATTCCGACCGGCTTTTCAATTGGTAACAGTTCAAGTTGCGGATAAGTTGCTAACAACCATGCAATCATTTGTTCATCTTCTTCTGGCGCAAACGTACACGTTGAATAGATTAACTCGGCATCTGGTTTTAGCATTTTAACCGCTTCGGCCAGAATCGTTCGCTGTAACGCCGCGCACTTGGCAGGATAATCTTCATCCCAATATTGCATCGCAGCCGGATCTTTGCGAAACATCCCTTCACCAGAACATGGTGCATCAACTACAATCCGATCAAAAAAGCCTGGTAACTGTTGGGCCAACCGTTCTGGGCTTTCATTAGTTACAACCGCATTTGAAATCCCAAAGCGCTCAACATTTTCTGTTAAAACCTGCGCCCGCTTTTTGAATATTTCATTGGACACTAAAAGACCTTCCTGCCGCATAAAACTAGCCAAATGTGTCGTCTTACCACCTGGAGCAGCTGAAAGATCCAAAACTATTTCACCAGGATGTGGGTGCGCCACTTCGCCAACAAACATCGCACTTGGTTCTTGTGAATAGACCATCCCACTTGCATGATCAATCGAATGTCCATTAACTTGGCCGTAATGACCAAACTCAGTGTATGTAACGCTTCCGTCATCAGGCGTCGTAGCTGGCTTATTATTTTCCTTCAAAGGATTAACACGATATCCTTTTTGGACAGGGGCATCAAAAGACGCAAAAAAAGCCGGTGCTTGCTCACCGAGTAATCTCGTATATTTCTCAATAAAACCTGTTGGTAATTGCATTGTAACTTCCCTTCGCATTTCATAAACTTGGTAACCCGGATGGCCTTCGTATTTCATGAATTCGGTAACCCGAACGGCCTTTGTATTTCATGAATTTAACAACTCAGACAGCGTCCTTAAAAAGTCGGTTAACTTTTTTCTAAAAAATATTATAGCGAAAAGTCTCGTAATTTAACACTGCTATCTGACGACTTATGGTAAAATGTGATGAATTATTTATTCAACATATGTACATACGACGGGAAGAGGCAAATAAACATGGATCGCAAATTAATCGCCATCGACTTGGATGGTACAACATTAAATGACAACAGCAAAATTTCACTACGTACCAAAGAAGTCTTACAGAAAGCGCAAAACGCCGGCCATATTATCTCAATTGTAACTGGTCGTCCCTATCGCATTTCTGGTAACTACTATGAAGAACTCGGTTTGAAAACCCCGATGATTAATTTCAATGGTGCGTTGGGCCATATGCCAAATCAAGAATGGGATAAAGAATATGGTTACACGGTCCGCAAAGATATTACCTTTGATTTGATGGAAAACCACGCTGATTTTGGCATCGAAAATGTTGTTGCTGAAGATAAATTGCACAGTTGGGTCAATGCGAGTGACCACGTTGTCCCCGCAAACTTGACCGCCTTTTTCCCAAAAGCAACACCACTTAATCGCACAAGTATGCAGGTTAACCCCAACTCAGTTATCCTGTTCTTAAGTGCTCACCAAAACCGTGATGCAGTTAAGGCGCGCTTACTTGAACGTTACGGTAGCGAAATCACCGTCAATGTTTGGGGTGGTCCTGATCCCATTTTGGAAGTTTCACCACGCGGAATTGAAAAGGCAGTCGGAGTTGATTTCTTATCGTACCTTTATGGTATCCGCCGTAACGATATTTTAGCTTTCGGCGATGAATCAAATGATTACACGATGTTGTCATATGCAGGTTGGGGTGTTGCAATGAAAAACGGGACTGAAATTGCCCGCTCACTGGCCAAAGATGTCACCGCAAAAACCAACGATGAAGATGGTATGGCTGACTATATCGAAAAGTATCTTAGTCTATAGTGGGCTAACTGTTTGAAAAAATTCATTAACGGCTCGATTTCTACCTTATTGAAAAAAGGTGAAATCGGGCTTTTTTATTTCTTTCCTCATTACTACCAAAAGTAAACTATTGGCACTGTTCACCCTGAGGTGGCGTATACTTAAAACAAAATACACGTAAAGGAAGTATCTAAAATGGATGCAGCAACTAGTTTCTTACAAGAATTAATTCGCATTAATACTGCCAATGATCATGAGGCACTGATTGCCCAGGCAATTGCAGATAAATTGGCCGAGCATCACATCGAAAGCCAAATAATCGAATACGCCCCTGGTCGAAGTAACTTAATCGCAGAAATTGGCTCCCAAAATAGCCAACCCGTTATCGCCCTCACTGGTCATATGGATACAGTCTTGACCGGTGATATTACTACTTGGGAACATAATCCGTTTGGTGGCGAAATTGTAGCTAACAAAATGTATGGTCGTGGGACTGCCGACATGAAATCCGGTTTAGTGGCGATGCTCTTTGCCTTTATCAAATTACACGAAAATGCGGCCTCATTAAGTGGGCGTGTTCGGTTAATTTTCACGATTGGCGAAGAAAATGGTGCCCAAGGTTCACATCAACTAACTGAACTGGGATATGTTGATGACATCGACGCAATGATTGTTGGTGAACCAACTGATGGTCAAATCGTCTATGCGCATAATGGTTCATATAATTACACTATCGAATCCGTCGGTAAACAAGTGCACTCTTCAATGCCGGAACTCGGTATCAATGCGTTGACCAATGTCGTTAAATATCTCAATATTGAACCCCAACTTTTTACTGCTGCCCTACCTCACCCTGATTTAGGACCAGTAGTTCATTCAGTGACGATGCTCCACAGCGGTGAACAAATCAATAACATTCCCGCCCAAGCGACATTGCGTGGCAATATTCGGCCGGTACCAACTTTCAACAATGATCAAGTAACTGAACGCATTACCGCAGCAATTGCAGCGCTTAATCAGGAACCTGGTGTCCATTTAGAATTCACGGTTGATCATAGTTTTTGGCCCGTGGCCACTGCTACCGATGCCAAATTAGTTCAAGTGGCCCAACAAGCTTACGGTCACATTTTCAATGAACCAGCTACCCTTTCAGTAATTCATGGTGCCACTGATGCCTCTGAATTCGTCTTAAGCCCCCATAAATTCGACGTCGTTGTCATGGGACCTGGGCCTTGGAGTCAAGCACATATGGTCGATGAATATGTCGACTTGGAACAATTTGAAAAAATGATTGATACCTACGTCACCATTATTGAATTCTATTTTTCAATGTAACCGCCAAAGATGACACGTATCGCGGAAATTGCGGCTATCTCGAGCACAGTAAAAAAGCACTTATTCACGCCGACAATGGCAGAATAAGTGCTTTTTGTTATTTACAAATTAATTTTCAAAAGCTGCTTTAACTTGATCGTAATTTGGAATTGATGGTAATGCACCTGCACCTTGAACCGTAATTGATGAAGCGCGGTTTGAGAAACGGATTGCTTCAACAATGTTACTCAAATCAAGTTCAAGTTGTGATGACAACGTACCAATGAAGGTATCACCAGCAGCCGTTGTATCAACCGCATTAACTTTGAAAGCGTCAACGAAGCCAGCACCATTAACAGTACTGTAGTAAGCTCCACGAGCACCAACTGTGATAATCAAGTTAGGTACACCAAGTTCGCGGAACTTACGGGCGTTGGCTTCCATTGAAGCATCGTCAGTCACTTCAATTCCCGTAATAATTTCGGCTTCAGTTTCATTAGGAATAATCAAATCAGTCAAACCTAATAATTCAGCTGGAATTCCCTTGTGCGCTGGTGCAGGATTCAAAATTGTAAAGACCCCATTTTGTTTAGCTAATTCAAATGCTTTAGCTGTAACATCAAGTGGTGTTTCAAATTGAGCAACTAATACGTCTGCTGATGTGATGGCTTCACTGGCAGTTTCAATATCTGCAACAGTCAACGCTTGATTAGCACCACCGTGAATTAAGATAGTGTTACTACCATCGTCTTCGAGCATGATGTAAGCAGCACCGGTACCAGTTTCGGTCATCTTTTTGATATGGGTTGTGTTAACTTTGTTATCGGCCATTGCTTCAAACATCATAATACCATTTTGGTCTTCACCAATTGCACCGACAAATTGGGTCAATGCGCCCATTCGTGCGGCTGCAACGGCTTGGTTGGCACCCTTACCACCAGGAGCGGTTGTAGCGTCGTGCATCGCCATCGTTTCGCCTTGCTTTGGTAAACGGGGAATATGCAAAATTGCATCTGCATTCAAACTGCCCAGAACTGTAACTTTACGTGTCATAAATCTGACTCCTTCTTATCCGCACTTTTCGTGCACTAAATTTATTAATAAGCTTACCATAATTTTACCGATCGTTGTTATTTTCAGACTGAATAACATGGCTTTTTCATGAAAAATTACCGATATAGCGCCCTTCACAAGATATATTCACAGCTTTTTCACAAAAAATACGATATAATTAAAATACATAGTAAGCGCTTACATATAATATTTGGGGAAATATGAGACAGTTATCGCTAATTAATAAAAACATGGAGGGATTTGTCATGAAAAAACGACTATTGCTAGTACCAATAATCGCAGTTGGTCTCCTAATTAGCTGCGGTCAATCGCAAGCCACTAACAAACAACCTGAACAAAAACAAGCAACCTCACAATCAAGTTCGTCAATTAAAAAAACTGCTCCCAGTTCTTCAAGTTCCCAAGTTGCTGCGCAGTCTTCTAGCACCCCTGTAACAAAGCAAGCTACTTCGACCCAAACAGAAGAGATTGATGTACCAATCACACGCACAGCGGCTCGCAATCACTACCAAAAACCTAAGGGAAAACACGTTAGCGCATCATACAACAATAAATACATGGCCCACGTAGTTTCCCGTGCACGGACAAACGATGAAGAACGTAGTGCCCGCGCCGTAACAAAAAAACGCAAAGATACAATCACCATCAAAGGTCACGTAATCCCATGGAAACTTGACCACAGTGCCAAAGCGGCCCCCGCTGATGAAGTTGGTGCATGGTTTGGTTCTGGCTCAACAACTGATGGCAAGACCACTCACTTTATTGGGCACAACCCTGGGGTCTTTAGTCCGGTTATGCACTTGAAGAAAGGCGATGCCATTACGGTCGTCGATAAAAAAGATCACAAGCGCGTGTATCACGTTACCAAAGTCATTGACATGTATGATTGGGGTCTTGATGTTAGAACTAAAAAGAATGAAGACTACCAAATTCTCGAAGCCCCCGGTGAACGCATCACCTTACAAACATGTATCACAGAAACAATTAATCGCGTCGTCTTTGCAAAATAATTTGGCCCTATTCCGTTTGACATGGAATTGAATAAGATGTGATGTGATGTGATGTATGATGCCACTGCGTGACTGAAAATCACATTGTGCACCGAAATGGAAGCACAATGTGATTTTCAGTCACTCCGCTAGATAAGCGTGAAATTATTGATTACCGCTAAACTTGCAGCGACAAGGATTATGGCATATTACTAGTCAGACTGCCTACTCAAACTAACGAAGAGGCTGGAAACAGGCTGGACTTTAGCTCGCACCGTGATGGCATAATCAGTAACGGGTTTCGTTACTGATTATGGATTTGTGAAGATGGTTACCGCGTTAGCGAACCAAGCTTCGCAAACATTTGAAGACCGCACTGTGGCTTCAAATGCTTGTCTTCCATCACGGTGTCCAGACTGGTTCCAGCCTCGTAGTGGGATTCAATCTGAGACACGTATCCAAATCCCACGATAGAAAAAAATAGCCAAAATAAGCCTGATTTCTCCTTATCATAAGGTCGAAATCAGGCTTATTAATTTGTGGCAACAGAATTCCCTTTAAGAAAAAAGCACGGCATGATTCGCATTAAATGTTTATCTGGCTGGAATTTTGTATATACCAAACCACAGCAAAACAAATTAATTGCATGTTGCAAAATACCGTTGTTTCAGCCTTAATCCATTGCAAAGAAATTACACTATTTTTTAATAGTCTGCTGCTAAACGCGCTTCGTTTTTTTCGTTTTTCTTCACAAAAGCAGTTTGAATCTCATCTTCAGTGAACCCTAATTCGACAAGACCTAATTTTATGAATGAATGCCACGCATGTGCGTAATCTTGTTGGTTCTTACGATGATATGCGCTCCACAACATCGTCTTGATACCAATATAATGCGCGTTCAAATCACGCTTTGGCATCCGGGCGATCTTTTGCAATTCATCTTCTTCGAGAACAACCAAATGTGTCCATTGCTCCGTCAACGCCAACCATAAAAACATGTCCATCGCGTCAACATATTCTTCCAGTAAAGTTTCCGCGAGCGTCATGTCTGCTTGTGCTTTACCTTTATGTGTTTTCCACGTTTTGAACCATTCAGCTGTATTGGCAATTTCAGCTAATTCAACATCAAGCGCAACATAGACAGTATTACGTAAATCAGCTGGCTTTTGATGAATCTGCTTAACATATGCAATATCTTGGTTAAGCTTGCGTGATAAGCGGAGTAATTCTGTTAAATCAAGCATTGTCATCACTCCCTACACTAGGCATAAGAACTTCAACATTCACTGTCGCGGCAGCCGTTGTTGGCTTTGTCGTTTCAACCGTGGCAATTCCTTCATCCTCAACTTCAGTTGGTTGATCTGGTGCCAAATTATCCATTCCAAAAATTAACGGATTAGACATAATTTCCAATTGTTTACGATCACGTAAATACCATGCCCGAATGAAGTCATAGTCCATTAAGATATCTAACCATGAAAGTAAATTGTTGTCATCGGTAACTTCAAGATGCCATTCATCACGACCGGTCGCTGCATGAGTTTGCATAATATCAATCATCGTCCCATCATGTAAGGCCATGTGAGCGCCGATACCGCGCTTGGCATTTTGCATGATGTAATCAGACTCAGCTGAAAGCACAAACAACTTATCCAAGACGCCAGCTGCGAGTTCAGGTGCCGTAACCTCATAGTGATAGCCGTTAGTGATTTCCAGAATATTGTAGTCCACCATGAATCCAAAGTCTGATTCAAGGAATTGGGCAAACTCCATTAAGGTATGCACGGCGGTCATCAATTTAGCCGCACTCGCTTGCTTACGTAGTTTCACAATAAACAAATTAGTAATATCACGGCTATTAAAGAACAATTGCTTGCGTTCTAAGTTCAAGTAGAACAAACGGTTACCAGAATCAACTTCCGTAAAGAAAGCACCCCCGTTACCGTCGTTGACAATTGTAAATTGGAAACGCGCCAACGTGTCAGCCCCTTCAAGGAACAAACCAAGTTCTTCGTGATCTTGCGCGCTAGCAAGGCTGAACTTATCAATATTGTGAATTTCCAATAAACGTGTCATGAACAAGAGGTACCAGTCACTCATGTTGTACTGGTGTGGAAATGTGATCATGTTCGTGTCTAGCTTAAATGTAAACAACGTATTAGCCGCTTGCAACAATTCAACAGGACTTTGCGTTACAAGTAATTGGTCAACCCATTGCGTGAAAATAATCCCATTTTGCAAGCCTTGCTTAATTTCTTCGTTGTATCCAACCAAACTCAAGCTTGGTGAAATGCCGCCTGGCAAATTTTCTTTTTCATTAGCCATTGTATGCTTCCCCCTCTGCTTGTGCATTGATCAAGTATTGAATGTAATCTTGATACAATGTCCGCGTCCGTTCTTCAAAGTTAGCAAAACTACCAAACTGATCATTAATACTCTTTTGTTCATACATCAAAATTGTATCTTCTTTTGAGTAGAAGAGGATTTCGTCATTATTTTGTGAAATGATGTCGTGCGCGCGGTTCGCTTTTTCATCTTCATCTTGTAATTTAGTTAATTTCTTAACTAATTCTTCACGTTGTTCTTTGGCCTTACCGCCATTAAACAAGCCACCACGGGTATTGTTGGCTTCATCAATTTCAGTTCGTAAACGCGCTTTTTCATTATCTCGGACATTTTGGTTATCAATTAATTTTTGCAAGGCTTCGTTAGCTCGGGTAACATCTTCAATATTACTTGAATTATAACGTAGCCCTTCTGCTGCTAAGGTAACTGACTTGCTGAGCTTACCATATTCAACTTCATCAAAAATGAATTGCAAATCCAATGCATCAAGCAAGCCAAACTTCCGCCGATCCCACCAGTTACCAAAGAAGATTTCAAACACACCTTTTTCATTTTCTTTGTAGTAAAAGAACGGAAATTCAACTGACAGATAATCGATTAATTTTTGGGCTAAGAAATGGCTCAATTCAGGATGGATATTGTAAACCATTTCTGCTAAATCGGCGTTGCCATCAGCATGAATGCCACGGATTAATTTGTTGTAGTGGGCGCTCTTTAGTAATTCATAAACTAGGCGATCATCATGATTTTGTAGCGCCTCTTTTAAAGTTTCCAGGTAACTAATTTTTGCATCTAATTTTCCAACCAGTTCGGGATGGACTGTTGGTTGTTCTGTTGCCAAGTATTCTTCAGTAGCCATAATTTGCTCCCCATGTTTTATATTCTTATCTTTTATAATACCAAGAAATCGTACCTAAGACTTAGTGGTTTAACACTTCTTAAGATTCTAAATGTGATATTCGTAATTTATTCACATATTGCTCATAAATCACCCCTTATTTACACCAATAAGTATGCGATACTTAATCTATGCCTTAATTTTCATCCTGATTAAACTTTAAGACACAAGGAGTGATTAGCATTATGCAAAATTCTAACGATATCATCTCACCAATCAAAAGCATCGAAATTTTTACAACCGATGCCATTGTTGGCTTAACAATTAATTACGAAAATAACCAGATTGAACATTTTGGTGTCGAAACGCCATCTAGCTCAATCATGCTACTTGAAGCTGGTACTTACCTTGAAAGCATCACGGTCTGGCAACAAAGCCACAACAATGAAGTGCCCACTATGACCGGTTTGGCCCTCACAAGTTCAGATGGCACACAAATCATGCGAGGCACCCAAGTTGGCAAATTTTCCACATACGAACAACCAAATCACATCATTTCACGATTGGCTGCTGAATACGTGGACACAGCGCTCGCAAACTTATCAATGATTACATATCAACCGCTCGTTGCTATTACTGCCCGCGCAAGTGAAAAATTAGCTTTAGTTATCTAATCGCTACTATTGCCAACGACAATGGCTATAGTTTTTCTAACGTGGAATTGTCGTTTCTGGCCTTTTCAACCATCGAATTACTGAGGTTCTATTGTCAATGTTTGTTCATACTACTGCAGCCTGTGGTTGATAACTGTTTTCGCTAGTCTGAGCATTATTCCCAACTAACGGAGTGGTCAATTTTATTCCACGCTAAAATAAATAGAGTCATTATTCAAAGTAAAAGGAGCTAAGACGATTTTTTGTCCTAGCTCCTTTTTGCTTTTGCTATTCTTACTTAGCTTTGCTTGCCTTGGCAGCTTCTGCAATTGCATCAGTACCAGGTTCGATGATTACATCGCCAGCTTCAATTTCTTCAAGTGCTTGACCAATCGTCTTCACTGAATCGAAATGTTCTTGGGTAGGTGCGGCACCTGCTTCAAGTTCGTGAGCGCGCTTTGATGCTAATGAAATCAATTTGTAACGTGAATCCACGTTTTCAAGTAATTTGTCTACTGATGGGTATAAAATCATTTTCCTAAGTCTCCAATCATTTCGTTGTATTCTGGCATTACGCGCACAACCCGTAAGCGTTCAGCGCGAATAATATCTTTAATTCGTTCAACTGCCAATTCTACTTCATCGTTAACGACTGCGTAATCGTAATTTTCCATCATCTTGATTTCAGAGATGGCCGTTTCGATCCGTTTTTCGATAACTTCCGCAGAATCAGTTCCCCGACCAACAAGTCGGTTCTTTAATTCTTTTAAATCTGGGGGCGTCAAAAAGATGTACACACCGGTTGGCATCTTTTCGCGAACTTGCATGGCTCCTTGGACTTCAATTTCCAAGAACACATCATGACCTTCGTCCAATGTTTTGTTGATGTACTTAATAGGTGTGCCATAGTAGTTATCAACGTATTGGGCGTATTCAAGCATACCGCCATTCGCAATTTCTTCTTCAAATTCAGTCTTGGTAACAAAATGGTAATCAACCCCATTTTCTTCGCCTACCCGTGGTGAGCGCGTAGTCATTGAGACTGAATATACAAAATCGTTGCCACCTTGATCAAAAATTGCCTTACGTACTGTTCCTTTACCAACCCCAGAAGGGCCGGAGAGCACGATGAGCATGCCGCGTTTCGCCATGACGCAAATCCTCCATTTTTACTTCAAATATATTCTACTATCTTAGCACAATCCACCTATACTGACTATGCCAAAGTATCCAAACGGGTTAATAATTCATCAATTTGACGTTTAGTCGCCGCAATTGACTGTGAATTATCAATCACCACATCCGCCAACTTAACTTTTTCCGCTAGCGCCAATTGCGATTGAATTCGTTGTTTGGCGGCCGCGCTATCCAAAGCATCTCGCTGCATTAGCCTTTGCAGTTGTAACTCGCTCGTCACGTTAACTACGACTAACAAATCAACATTATCGCGGTAGCCCGCTTCAATCAAGACTGGTGCATCAAGCACAATTACCTTCGCACCTGCCGCGCGATATTGAGCTTCTAACTTTTCAATTCTTTGATGGATAAATGGCTGAATTATTGCATTTAATTTATCCAAATCAGTTTGGTGGCCAAAAACAATGGCTCCCAATGCCTGCCGATTTAATGTATTATCCGCATGCAATACCGCCGGACCAAACGTGGTGACAATTTCAGCTAAGGCCGGTTGCCCAGGTTCAACCACTTCACGTGCGACAATATCCGCATCAATAATGGTTAAACCTTTTTCACGTAAATAATTACTAACTGTCGATTTACCACTAGCAATTCCGCCGGTTAATCCAATGATTATCATATCTGCTCCCTTTATTACATGTAAAAAGGACGTTAACATCCACCTATGCCATTATTCGTGAATGACTTGGCACTTTGGACAATACGTTGTGCCACGCTGGGCGACCTTGATTTTCACCAACGGCGTGCCACATCGCATGCACGGTTCGCCAGCACGGCCATACGCTTGTAATTCATTTTGAAATGAACCCGCCTCGCCAAAAGCATTTGTATATGAGTGGACCGTCGTTCCATGGTGTTCTGTCGCGCGCGCTAATTCATCAATAATGTTACGTCGTAGAGCCGTAATTTCCGCCAATGTCACCGTATCAACGGGTTGCTCCGGATGAATTTTTGTTTGCCACAATACTTCATCGACGTAAATATTCCCCAAACCCGCCAGATTACTTTGATCCAACAAAAATGGTTTAATGATTTTACGACTTTTAGCCATAATTTGTTGTAAGTAGGCAACTGTTAAATCAGCATCCGTTGGTTCTGGCCCCATCTTACGAATTCCCGGTACTAATTCCGTTTCCGTTCCGGTTTTAACTAACTGCATCCGCCCAAATTTGCGGGTGTCCATATACCATAAATCAATTTGTTCATCTAAATGAAAGACGACACAAACGTGTTTTTCCAGTGGTTCATCAACTGGTACTGTGTAGTATTTGCCTTCCATGCGTAAATGACTAACCAACGTCAGATTATCACTCAAGCGAAACAGCAAAAATTTTCCCCGCCGCTCAATATCTTCAATTGTGCGCCCGCGTAAGATTAACTTAGCCGCTTCGTTGTCGCCTTCAATCGTTTTTGGCCAAATAATATCAACACTTTGGATTGTTTTTCCTTTTACTAATCGGAGCAAGCCGCGTCGCACCGTTTCAACTTCAGGTAATTCGGGCATCTCATCACATCCCTTCACACATATTTTTATTTAGCTGCCACTATTTGCCTTAAACAAGCTTAACAAATGCGCTAATTACTTAGCATCGTACCATGTTAAACCATGGTGACTTTCGACTTTCAATGGTACATCTAATTGAACCGCTGAGTCCATCACTTTGGGAATCAAGGTAGTTAATTTTTCGATTTCAGCCTTAGGCGCTTCAAATATCAATTCATCGTGTACTTGTAATAGCATCGTGGTCTCTAGCCCCTCTGCTTCTAAAACTGCTTCCATTTTGATCATGGCAATCTTAATAATATCTGCGGCTGATCCTTGAATTGGCGTGTTCATCGCCGTTCGTTCGGCAAATCCGCGTAAATTAAAGTTGCGCGAGTTAATTTCTGGCAAGTAACGGCGCCGATTTGATAACGTTTCAACATAGCCATTCGCTTTGGCTTCCGTAATCACGTTTTCTGTCCACGCCTTTACTCCAGGATATTCTTCAAAGTACCGATCAATAATGCCTTTAGCTTCTTTACGCGAAACCCCGATACTCTGGCTTAAGCCATAATCAGAAATTCCATAGACAATCCCAAAGTTAACCGCCTTCGCCTTACGACGCATCAAACCATCGACTTCTTGTTCTGGTGTTAAGCCAAAAATACGACGGGCAGTCGCCGCGTGGATATCTTCATCATCACGAAAGGCGGCTTGCAAATGTTCATCCCCAGTAATGTGTGCTAACACGCGCAGTTCAATTTGTGAGTAGTCAGCCCCAAAGATTTCCCAATCTGGATGGCTAGGCACGAAGGCTTGCCGAATTTTGCGACCTTCTTCTAAACGAACTGGAATATTTTGCAAGTTAGGATCAACTGATGAGAGCCGGCCAGTTTGCGTCAATGTTTGCAGGTAACGGGTGTGCACCTTTGAATCGGTACTATGCACGACCTTTAACAAGCCATCAATATATGTTTGTTGGAGCTTAGCGACTTGCCGATATTCAAGAATTGCTTCGACAATCGGAGCTTGCGCGGCTAATTGTTCTAACACATCGACTGCGGTAGAGTAACCTGTTTTGGTCTTTTTTATAACTGGTAAGCCCATTTTTTCAAAGAGCACTTCACCTAGTTGTTTTGGTGATTGAATGTTAAATTCTTCACCGGCTTGGCGATAAATCGATTGCTCTAATTCGCTTAAGCGCTCAACTAACTTACTGCCCTGTTCTTGCAGGCGTTGCGTATCGACCGTAATTCCGGCAATTTCCATTTTTGCCAAAACAAACGTTAATGGTAACTCAATTTCATTATAGAGTGGTAATTGTTCATGCTCATTTAAGCGATTAAAGATTTTTTCACGTAATAAATCAATCGCATTGGCTTTGTGAACTAAGTGTTCAAAATAAATATTATCATCTGCGGGAATGGCGTATTTGGCACCTTTACCATAAACTTCTTCATCAGTTTCTACATCGTAAAATTCATGCTCGTGGGCTAGTGCCCCAAGGTCATTATTATTTTCATTAGTATCGACTAAATATGATGCCAATAGTAAATCAAAATCCGTGCCGGCCAACGTAATACCTAAGCGATTCAACAATACATAAGTTGCTTTGGCATTGAAGACGTTCTTTTTGATTAAGTTATCTTCCAGCAAATCACGGAAAGCGGGCATTAATAGTAATTCAACTGAACGACTAACATAATAACCTTGTTCCGCATTACCAACTACAAAACCAACCATCTCAGAAATATGATAATTTTCAGCTGGGGTTTCAATATAAACCGCCACATCCCCGCTTAATTGGCTAATTTCTGCCAAATTATCGGCAGTCACTTCCGTATACTTAAGCACTTTTTGTGGTTCTTTGGTCGTTTCCATATGACCTTGGGATTTTAATTTGGCTAATTGTTGCTTGAAGTCTAAATTTTGATAAAACGGAATAATCGCTTCATAATCCGGACCTTTGTACGCGATATCATCAATTCCAACTTCAAGCGGTGCTTCCGTCCGAATCGTGGCCAAGTCTTGCGACATGAAGGCATTTTCCTTGTCGTTAATCAAATTTTCCTTCATTTTTGATTTCTTCAATTCGTCAACGTGGTCATACAAATTTTCCAAGGTACCCCATTCATTCAATAACTTAATTGCTGTTACTGGACCAATTTTAGTTACCCCAGGATAGTTATCCGCGGTATCGCCGGTTAACGCCTTCATATCAATAATTTGGTGTGGTGTTAACCCATCATACTTCTCAGCCACGTGTGCGGGCGTGTAATTCTCAACTTCGGTGACGCCTTTGATTGTGACCACCACCGTTGTGTTTTCGGTTGCAAGTTGCGTTAAATCCTTATCACCGGTAATAATGGTAACTTGCATGCCGTCAGCTTCACCTTGGCGCGCCAACGTTCCAATAATATCATCAGCTTCATAATCGACTAATTCATACGACTTAATCCCATGTAACTCAACCATTTCCCGTAAATATGGGAATTGTTCTGACAATTCAGGCGGCGTCTTTGAACGGCCACCTTTATAATCATCATACTTATCCGTCCGTAATGTCCGCTTACCAGCATCCCAAGCGACGAGCGCATAATCTGGTTGCATTGGATCAACGATCGTATCTAAAAAATTATTAAATGCGACTAATGCATTAGTATGGAGCCCATCATGGCTAATCATGCGATCGAGCTGGTTATGCATTGCAAAAAATGCTCTGAACGCCAAGCTATTCCCGTCAATTAATAAAAGTTGTTTTTTTACCATTTATTTACCCCTTATCGTACTTACAACATCTTCTGACCGATTGCTGTCGTACACTTCATCAATTCATCTGTCTGTATCATTTTACCCTATTTCAGGTAGGCATACCCATTAAAAAAATCGTATGTTCACAAACAGTTCACATACGATTATATATGGCTAAATTTTTTCTAGCATGGAATTTGGATATGTGTCTCAGCTTGATTCCCACTACGAGGCTGGAAACAGTCTGGACACCGTGATGGAAGACAAGCATTTGAAGCCACAGTGCGGTCTTCAAATGTTTGCGAAGCTTGGTTCGCTAACGCGGTAACCATCTTCACAAATCCATAATCAATAACGAAACCCGTTAATGATTATGCCATCACGGCGCAAGCTAAAGTCCAGCCTCTTCGTTAGTTCGAGTAGGCAGTCTGACTAGTAATATGCCGTAATCCTGGTCGCTGCAAGTTTAGCGGTAATCATACATCTCATCACATTTTATAAATTACACGTCGGACGAAATAGCGCCGTTATTGTGGGCTTGTCGTTTCTGTACTTTTCAATCACCCAATTACTGAGATTTTATTATCAGGGTTGGTTTTTTCATGCTACTGTGACCTGCTTTTCACTAGTTTGAGCATTATTCCGAACTAACGGAGTGGCGGTAAATTGCTTGGCGGGCGCAGCCTTTACACCACAACTGGGGTGATATGTGTGAAACACATGTCACCGCTGAGGATGAGATGAGGAGTCTTAGGAATTTATTCCTTAGGCTCCCAGCTTATCCGAACCTCCCAAGACCGCACTTTGGCTTGGGAGGTTGCTTCCAGCGTGGTGCGCCAAGTAATTTATCGGCACGTAGTGACCAATTTTGTTCAACCCCACGTCAGACAGAATAGCGCCATTCTAAATACTGAACCACTGCTATTCTGTTGGTTTATTAGCATCAAAGAATTTCCGTGCGCTTTTGGCAAGCTCGCTACTAGCAATTTCGCTAACTGGTAACTCATTAGGCAATGCGTTTTGCATCGTTTTTCCATATTGCTTGGTCACAATTCGGGCATCTAAGATAACTGCCAGTCCAATATCGTCTGGTGATCGCAGTAACCGTCCAATCCCCTGCCGCAATTGTAAAATGGCTTTTGGTAGCGCCAAGCTAAAGAACGGATTACGCTTTTGTTGCTCCATCCATTCATTTTGGGCGCGCACGACAATCGAATCTGGTGACTCAAATGGCAACCGGGTTATCACGAGCAATTCGAGTTGTTCGGCTGGCAAATCAATTCCTTCCCAGAAACTGCTCGTTCCAAGTAATACCGAATTATTTTCATCTTTAAAGCGCCGCAAGACTTTTGTCCGGGTACCAGTGACCCCTTGTGCTAAAATATTGAACTCATTCAACCGTTCGTCCGCTTGTAATAAGTGGGTGACCTGTTCAATTGTTTGCAACGAGTTAAACAGAATTAGCGCCTTTTTATGTGTTCCTAACAAGAGACCACTAATCTGACGCGCTAAATAATCCGTGTACAAAAAGTGATTGGTTTCACTTGGATTAGGTGCATCCTTTGCAATTAATAACTGGGCATGGTTTGCATAATCAAAGACTTCCTTAAAGCGCTTCGTGGCGACCATGTTTTTATCTAAATTCAATTGATCATAGATATATTGTGACCGGGCTGAACTAAACAAAGTTGCCCCTACGAAAACTGGTACCTTGAAGTACGGATACAGATTGCGGGTAAAATAATCCTTCGTCGTAATTAAGGCACCGCTCAAAATCAAATTACTGGTATCGTTTTGCACTGCTTCGGATAACCAAAAAACTGACGATTCCGGATAATCTGCTAATTGACCACGTAAATCAATCAACGTCGCCATCCCTTCATCTAGAGCAACCATCGCCCGAATAAATTCCGCCAGCAAAACGCGGTCATTTGCTAGCCAACGCCCACTTTCATCATTGAAAATTTGTTGTAAATTGCCAAAATGTTGGTGAATTTCATTTGTGCTGGCGATTAATGCATTGATTAATTCACCATGATGGCTCAAAAAAGTCACTAATGACTCATTTGTCAGTCGCCGTTCATAGACACCGTGCACTGGCGCGAGCTTCACATTCAATAAGAAACTACGATATAACAACGTTTGCAGCCGATTGATGCCATCGCTTAACTGACGGAGGTTATCGCGCAAACTATTCAATTCGCGACGCCCTGCGGCGATATTATCAAACAACTCAGTTAAATCACGACCATGGCTATTTTGAATTAAGACTTCGAGGTTGTGGACTTGTCCTAAAACCCACCGGAAACGCAATTGCTTTCGGGAAACATGCAACACATCACTAGGTAAGTGTTGGGCTTCATCCACCACCAAATACGGTTCATTCTTAAACTCATTTGCGTGTTTAGCTAAATAAGCATGGTTTACAATTACAAATTGGGCGTGTTTACGCGCATGTTGTAGCCGTGAATAAAAATCATAGGCGCCAAACTGTTGATTAACCCGCGTTGAATGGTGGGTAATTTGATCACGAAAAGCCGGACTTAATGAGCCAATTTGGAGTTCATCTAAATCCCCAGTCGTCGTCTGCGTTAACCATACTAAGAGCCGCATTTTCGTGAATTGTAAAGCAAAGTTTTGATCATCAGTCATTAAACTGCGCTTAAACCGCACTAAATCAAGATAATGGTGTTGGCCTTTGACCACAACCACACTTGGTGTAAAAGTTAATAACGCATCAAGTTGCTCGGTGATTACATTAGCCAACTGATTTTGTAATAATTTCGTCGCAGTTGAAATTACCACTTGTTCTTCACCACCCGCTAAATATGCCATCGGTAACAAATACCCCAAGCTTTTACCTAGTCCAGTTGGCGCTTCTAACAACAGTGGCTTAGCATTTTCGTGCGTAAAATTGTTATAAATTACGTTCATGAACTTCGCTTGTTCACCCCGGTAACTTAATTGATTCCCATAAAGTTTTGTTTTTTCTTTTTTCGTACTTGGGAACTTTACCTGTGTTTCATTTTTGCCTAAATCATCGCGCAATTTTTGTAAGGCCAAGCCATCAACAATCACCAAATCACTCGCTAAAGCGGGATTATGCCGTTCGACGATATCTAAAGCCGTCACGATGACTTCGGCCGTTTGCCGGGGTAGCTCAATTGGCAATTGCTTTAACGCTAATAAAGTCACTAACGGTAATTGTTTAGCTAAGTTAAATAGCTTAATAAACAGCTCTCCGGTGGCGCGGGCATCCGAATCTGCTCGATGGGGATGAATGTGTTCAATCCCTAACAACTGCGTCAAATCAGCTAACCGATACCCTGGTGCGCTTGGTAGCAAAATTTGCGCCAATGGGACCGTATCTACCCCCGCAATGTTTAATGGATCCAAACCAATCCGTTCAAATTCACTATTCAAAAATGGCAAATCAAAATTAATATTATGCGCCACAAACACCGTATTTTGTAATTGGTGCCAAAGCGTTAGTGCCACATCATCAAAAACCGGCGCACTTGCTAACATTGCTGGTGTTAGCGCCGTTAATCGTTGCACCGCTTCAGGAATCGGATGCTCTGGATTAATATTGGTTGCAAATGTGTTCACAATTTTATTGTTCTGCACAAATACCGCACCAATTTGCATAATGCGATCGCCTTCTTTGCTATTGGTACCGGTTGTTTCAATGTCAACAACGGCAAATATTTGGTCTTTTGCAAACACGTACTTTCCTCTCAGCTCTATAATATATGTACAATTTTTATCTTACTGTCTTCTATTTTATCAAATATTCGTTAAAAGTTCAGGTAAACCGGTGCGAAATGTGGTCAGTCCCTGCTAGATGCTGTATGATAATGGTTAGCTATTTATAAAAAGAACTATTAAATTACGTGCTGGAACGACTCAGTAACAACGTTAGTTCAAGGATGAAGGAAAATTTCTATGTTAAATGAAGGTATCGGTCATAGCCATGCAAAAGCAATATTAATGGGTGAACATTCAGTTGTTTATGGTGAACCCGCCATTGCCCTACCCTTAAAAAATATCGATATGACCGTGACAATCACCGTGCGCAGTGATCAACAACAATTGATTCATAGTAAGTACTATGAAGGCACTTTACGTGATTTAGCAGGTAGTTATGAAGGTATCCGCCAATTAATCATGCGTTTGTTAACGCAATTTAACGCTAATGACTTAGGCTTCGACTTGCGCTTTGCCAGTAAAATTCCACAAGAACGTGGCATGGGCTCATCGGCGGCCACTTCAATTGCGATTATTCGTGCGTTTTACCAACTCTTTGAAACTAAATTAGACACTAAAACTTTACGGCATTTAGCCAATATCGAAGAATCAATTACCCACGGCTCGCCAAGTGGGATTGATGCGGCGACAACAAGCTCATCAGATCCAATTTTTTTCATTAAAAATAAAGAACTCACGCCCTTTAAAATTGATATTCCCGGTTACCTTGTAATTGCGGATACCGGCGTGATGGGTCAAACCGGTCTTGCTGTCAGTTCAGTGCGGCGCCTTTTTGACGAAGAACCTTCAAGCACGCGGCGCTTGATCTCAAATCTGGGGCAAGCGGCCATCGAAGCTAAACAAGCCCTCCAAGATGGCGATGTTGAGCAACTTGGTGATCTTATGAATAAAGCCCATGGATACTTGCACGCCCTAGGGGTCTCGCATCCTCACTTGGAAACGCTTGTGAAAACTGCTTTAAAAAACGGGGCTTTGGGTGCAAAACTAACTGGCTCAGGAATTGGTGGTAGCATCATTGCTTTAGCTAAAGACTTGCATGATGCCAAGCGCATTGCTAAAGCCCTCATCGCAGCTGGTGCCAAGGAATACTGGATTAGCCCATTAAGCGCCGACTCACAAGCGGAAGCTACTGAGTATTCAAGTTTATAATCTCGCGGAACCAATTAGTCATCCAGATGCATGAAATACGAGGTAATTTAACCAATGACAAATAAAAGTACCGCTCGGGCCCACACCAATATTGCTTTGATTAAATATTGGGGGAAAGCCAACCAAGAATTGATTATCCCAACTAATGATAGCCTCTCATTGACCCTTGACCAATTTTATACGGATACAACGGTCGAATTTGATGCCAATTTAAACGGTGACCAATTAGTACTCAATAACCAACTGATTACTGGTAAAATGGCTACGAAAACTTCGGCATTTTTAGATCTTATTCGCAACATGGCTAGCATTGACACCCCAGCAAAAATCACTAGTATCAACCATGTCCCAACGGCGGCTGGTTTAGCTTCATCGGCTAGCGCATTTGCTGCCCTGGCTGCTGCGGGAAGTGATGCGGCTGGTTTAGCATTATCGCGGACTGAGCTTTCGCGTTTAGCCCGCCGTGGTTCAGGATCCGCAACTCGCTCAATTTTTGGGGGCTTTGCGGAATGGATTGCTGGTGATAGTGATGCCAACTCGTACGCGCAACCATTTCAAGAAAATGTTACTATGGACATTCAGATGCTGACGGTTGTCGTTGACGCCACTGAGAAAAAAATTGGCAGCCGTGCTGGTATGCAACATGCCCTAAGCACTTCACCATTTTTTAAAACGTGGGTTACTGAATCTGCTAAGGATCTCGTAACAATTAAAGAAGCCATTAAACGCGCTGATTTTGCCACGATTGGCGAAATCGCCGAAAACAACGCCCTCCAAATGCATGCGATTAACTTGAGCGCAAAGCCAGGTTTTACATACTTTAATGGCGCAACCATTCAACTTTTAAATATTGTCCAGGAATTGCGACAACAAGGGATCCCCGCTTACGCAACCATGGATGCGGGACCAAATGTCAAAATCATTTCACAAAGTACTGACACTGAAACGATTAGTAATGCAATCAAGTCGGTCTTCCCAACTGTCACCCTCGAAGTTGCTAAACCCGGTCCTGGCATCAGCTTTTTAAATTAAGGAATATTCTATGCAAATTAAAATACCAGGAAAACTCTATATTGGTGGTGAATATGCCGTCGTCGAACCCGGTCAGTTAGCCGTCCTTGTGGCTGTTGACCGGTTTGTGTTTGCGGACATTCAAGAAAGCCAATTTGGCGAAATTATGTCAACCCAGTTACCTGAACACGTCGTCAACTGGACTTTCATGAACGACCAAATTATGATCCACGTTGATTCTGACATGGAATTTATTGCGGCCGCTTTGAAAGTCACCTACAATTACTTCAAAATCCACAACTGGCAATTTCAACCGTTCCACCTTGTAATTGATAGTCAGTTAACCGCCGACAACGGTAACAAATTTGGTCTTGGTAGCTCAGCAGCTGTTTCGGTCGCAATTGTTAAAGCAATTTTGGCTTTTCACCAGATTGTCTTACCACCGATGGCCCAATTTAAGTTAGCGGCACTTGCTCATTACGCCGTCCAAAAAAATGGCTCCCTGGGGGATGTTGCCACTAGTGTCTACACTGGTTGGTTATCGTACAATTCACCTGACCGTAATTGGTTGATGGCCCAAACCGATGATTTATTGGACGCCACTCTTGTTGATCAAGACTGGCCCGAATTAAACATTCAAGCCTTACCAACCCCAAATAACGTTCAATTATTAGTCGGCTGGACTGGTACCCCTGCCAAAACGGATAAATTAGTCGATCAAGTTGCCAAAGTCGCCGGCAAAGATACCTATCGCGACTTCATCATGGCATCGCAAGCTTCAGTCGCGATGCTAGTGAATGGTTTACTGGCAAATGACTTTGATGCAATCAAACGGGGGATTGCCCTCAATCGTGAGTTCTTGCTTGGCTTAAGCGAACAAGCCCACATGACGATTGAAACTGACCTGTTGAAACAATTGGTTGAGATAACCGTAGCGGCTGGTGGCGCAGCAAAAACTTCCGGTGCCGGCTTTGGTGATAATGGGATTGCGCTTATTAATAGTGATATTGATGGCGACCAGATTTTAGCCCAATGGCAAAGTGCTGGTATTATTCCCCTTAATTTACACCCTTACACTGAGCCCACCACAATTACTACTGAAACACCAGAAAGTGAGGAAGCCTAATGGAATCTGCCCATGCCCATCGTAAAGATGAACATTTAACAATTGCTGAAGTCCAAATGCGTAAAAACGGTTTAGTTGAAAACTTTAATGATATTCGTTTAATTCATAATGGCTTACCTGAATTGGCAGTCAATGAGGTTAGTATCGCTACCACGCTACCAGACTTTAAGCTTGATACCCCTTTCTACATTGAAGCAATGACTGGTGGTTCAGAAAAAACCGGCAAAATTAATCAACAGCTCGCGCAAGTGGCTAAAGAAACGGGCATTGCGATGGCGGTTGGCTCAGAATCAATTGCGCTAAAAGATCCAGCAGCGCGCGCATCGTTTGAAGTTGTCCGCCAAGAAAATCCGGATGGCTTCATCCTTGCCAATATTGGTGCTGGTCACCCCGCACAACATGCACAACAAGTAATCGACCTTATTGGCGCAAACGCCTTAGAAGTCCACATCAATACCGCTCAAGAAATCGTTATGCCAGAAGGCGATCGTAATTTTCATTGGCTAGAAAGTATCGCTGATATCGTCGCAAATGTTAACGTCCCAGTGATTGTTAAAGAAGTCGGCTTTGGCATGAGCCAAACCACTTTGCAGATGCTAAATGAAATTGGCGTTAAATATGTTAACGTTGGTGGCCGTGGCGGGACTAATTTTGCGGCGATTGAAAATCAACGTAACCATAATGAAGACTACAGCTATTTATTGGATTGGGGTCAGACAACGACTGAATCCCTCTTGGAAGCGCGGCTCGCCGACACGCCACTCAACATTTTAGCCACTGGTGGCATCCAAAACCCGCTTGATATTTTGAAAGCACAAGTGTTAGGTGCTAAAATGGTCGGCGTGGCTGGTCATTTCTTACACACCCTCCTAAACGATAAACAAGACGGCTTACTCAATGAAATCATCATCTGGCAAAAACAATTGCATGAATTATATGCCTTAGTTGGCGCTGCTAACGAAAACGAACTTGCTGACGTTGATTATGTCATGAGTGCTGAACTCGAAAGCTTTGCGCGTCAACGAATGTAGTATGCTTTTAACACACACCAAATAGCCCCGCTGCCATATCATTGAGATAATTAGCAGCGGGGTTATTTTTTTGCGACTGGAACATAATTCCAAACTTTTTTTTGCTCTATTCCGTCTGACGTGGAATTTATATGAGATGAGATGTATGATGCCACTAAACTTCTTGCAGCGACAAGGATTACGGCATATTACTAGTCATAATGCCTACGCAAACTAACGAAGAGGCTGGAAACAGGCTGGACTTTAGCTTGCACCGTGATGGCATAATCAGCAACGGGTTTCGTTACTGACTATGGATTTGTGAAGATGGTTACCGCGTTAGCGAACCAAGCTTCGCAAACATTTGAAGACCGTACTGTGGCTTCAAATGCTTGTCTTCCATCACGGTGTCCAGACTGGTTCCAGCCTCGTAGTGGGAATCAATCTGAGACACATATCCAAATTCCACGCTAGAAAAAATTTAGCCCTTGTTTTTACTTTAATCCAAACTTAGCCATTAACTTTTGCAAGTAGCGCCATTACAAAAGCATCTAACTTTTCAACATCTTTAGCATTTGGGCTCAGGTTTATTTTTACGTTTTCAGCGCCTTTGGTTGCCTTAGTCTTAGCTAGTGTGGCATCGAATTTATCAACGGCTACGCCAAAATCATCGCCGTAATAAGTGTCACCAGAACCCGCAACACCGTAGACCACCCCACTCAAATCAGCGGTTTCTAGATCATCAAAGAAATCCATCCCTTCTTCAGGCAATGAACCCTTATCATAAGTGTATGGTACGAGAACGACGATATCGTAATCACTTAGTTCATCCACTTCGCTAATCGAAATTTCTTCCTTATCAACTTCAACATCGTGATCCTCAAAACCTTCCACAATAATATCGGCAACATCTTCATTATTACCAGTAATTGTGGCAAAGATAACTTTTGCTTTCAAATTCCAAAACCTCCTATTTTTTTGACTCATTTGGATTAATATTACTCAAAATTTCCTTGGAGTACAACTCTTTTAACTTACGAGTAAATTTTACTAGTATTTTGATATGTGACCATCTATACTTCATAAAAAGATTTACAAATTGTAAGTCTTTGGTTCAACCTACTGGCTAACAGCCGTCATGATTCCCGCACACAAATAAAGGATGGTGATTATCATGAAACAGCCAATCGTAGCCACACTTTCTTTGCTTTTCCTTGGTTTTGTTCTTTGGGCATTGCCGACGCAGACCGAGGACCCACCGACGACAGATAGTGTCGCCGTCAAAGCATTCCCAGCAGTTGCCAATGCCGTCCAACTTGGTGAAACGCACTTTCACTCCGTTCATTTATCATTAATTGATCAATACGGCTTACCGGTGATTAAAATTTCACCATTGCCAGCTACCATGCATATTGAACACATTGAAATCGAAGAAGTGGCAAAACATATTCGTGCCAGAAAGGAAAGTGATTTTGTTGTCTAACGTGAATAATACCAGGTCGGGATTGAGTACAATTATGTATTCAATCCCTTTTTTAGTGGCTCGACATATTTGAGCTTTATTCCGTCTGACGTGGGATTTATAAAATGCGATGAGATACATGATGCCACTAAACTTCTTGCGGCGACAAAGATTACGGCATATTACTAGTCAGAATGCTACGCAAACTAACGAAGAGGCTGGAACCAGTCTGGACTTTAGCTCGCACCGTGATGGCATAATCAGTAACGGGTTTCGTTACTGATTATGGATTTGTGAAGATGGTTACCGCGTTAGCGAACCAAGCTTCGCAAACATTTGAAGACCGCACTGTGGCTTCAAATGCTTGTCTTCCATCACGGTGTCCAGACTGGTTCCGGCCTCGTAGTGGGAATCAATCTGAGACACATATCCAAATTCCACGCTAGAATAAATATGATACATTCACATCAATTTCAAATGTAAATGTTATAATACAAGTAATCTCAAGTAAGAAAGGAAATTTTACTAATATGACACTTTTTAATTTAAACGGCCTCAACCCTCACGGTAGCATCCACATTGACCCCGAGGGCAACTTACGCGATTCAATCATGAATGACGATTTCGTCCAATCTAAAACCCGCTTTGAAAATTTTGATGCTTTGTTGGATTTCATGAATTTATCACAAGAAGATTTTGTCCAAGCGGTTAACGCTGAAAACCACTTATATGACGACACAATTGCTGATATTACTGAATTTCCAACTTTGCGTCGCTTTGTTGGTTCAGCAGTCGCAACCTACACCAAGACGCAGTTGCAAGATGCCCTCTCAGGCGTTAAGGACGATTTGAAGAATACCCTTAAGGATATCAATATCCCTGGTTTCCCATTCAATATGACGAACCAAGACCCTGAAACCGCTGCTAACTATGAAAATTCAACGACTTCTGAATTGCATGAGGATTTATCAGGTTTATACGACGATCTTGAAGCCCTTGACGATGAAATCGCTGAGCATGAAGTCGCCTTAGCTGACATGCAGACGCAACGTGAATCACTCGTTGAACACATTGAAGAAATGCGGACCCAACTCGACCAACGTCAAGACGAATCTAGCACTGATGCAACAGACGCCGATGAAGCCTTAACGACCCTCCGTCGTCAGTTTGCTAAAGGCAAAATCGATGAAGCCGAATATCGCCGTCGTCGTGACATTTTAACTGAAGATAAATAATTGCTTAAAAAAGAGTGCAATCAAAGGTGCTTTTCCGCCTTTTGTCACACTCCCAAAAATGAGAATTCCGTCTGACGTGGAATTCTCATTTTTTATATCTACATTGCTTTAAGAATACTCATGTACCACGTAATATACCTTAGGCACTATTTGAGCACATCACAAAATCAACGACTGTTTTTTTAGTCTGAGAATTACTACTAACTAACGGAGTGCCGGCAAATTGCTTGGCGGGCGCAGCCTTTACACCGCGACTGGGGGAATATGTGTGAAGCACATATTTCCGCTGAAGATGAGATGAGGAGTCTTGGGGATTTATCCCCTAGAGTCCCAGCTTATCTGAACCTCACAAGACAGACATCCAGCCTGCAAGGCTAATCTAATCGCGTTAGGATTAGATTCAGTATTTTGTGAAACAAAATGCTGGGATGTTTTGCGTTGCCGGTTCGCAGGCATAAGCACAGACTGGCTTGGGAGGTTGCTTCCAGCGTGGTGCGTCAAGTAATTTGCTGGCACGTAGTGACCAAGTTTTATTCAATTCCACGTCAGACGAATTAGAGCCAAAATGGCCCGGTTTCTCCTTTACTAAGGTAGGAACCGGGCCATTTGTGTAAAGCAACTGAATTCTACTCGCAGCTAACCAATATCGGCACTAGCTACGGCGGTTATTCAAATCACTTATTTTTAATAATTGCAAAATTTTACTAATTTTATCCGTGTTTTTTAGTCAAACGACCAATTAATGATTTAATTCGCGATTCGCCATTACTTGGACGAACCTTAACTTTACCTTTTTTGCTAGCTTGCTTGGCATAGCCTTTAGCATCTGCGTATTTTTGTAATTTACCCAATTCAAATTCATCACCATTATTAACTGCGATTACTGAGTAGAAGTACAATTCTTCTGGTTTTACAAATGTTTCATTACTTTCATCGATGGTACTTGCTAATAATGTTATCTTTTTTAATGTGTATTCATCTGAGTTAGTCGTGCGCATGCGCCCATGATCATCTTTAAACTTACGCTTATACGTACCGACATAACCCTTTAAGCGGATTTTTGACCCCCGTTGTAACTTCATCCCCACTAATAGGTGATAAAATTCGGGATTCGTTTTTAACCATAAATGTGTCGAGATGAAGTGACCATTTTGATCATGCACATCTTCAACCAAAATTCGCTTTTGCTTATCAATTACGCGGTAAACTCCGGTAACTTCAATCTCCTGCCCAAAAAGCTCAGACAGATATAGTCTAACTTTATATTTTTCACGTGTTACGACCAATTTGCTTATTCCCCTTTTTTGTTTATGTCTCTATTTTAATGTTGATTGACGAAATTTGAAAGAAATATCTGTGCAATTGAAAAATAAATTAATACTGACGTCAAATCAGATAAGGTTGAGATAAATGGTCCCGAGGCAACTGCGGGATCGACACCAATTTTATTCATCCCCATCGGAATCAATGAGCCAGCTAAATTCGCGACGGTGATAGCTGCCATCATCGAAATCCCGATTGCTAATCCCAAAAACCAATTAGCTTTCCAGAATCCGACAATCAAGAAAATCGTCACACCAGTAATCACCCCAATCAGTAATCCAATCGTGATTTCAGTCAAGATGACCTTCCACAGCGGATTTTCCTCGTTTAAGGCAATCTTTCTTACCGCGACGGCCAGTGATTGCGTCCCAGCATTCCCAGCCGTCCCAGTAATTAGTGAAATGAACACTGCTAAAATTGCAGCTTGTGAAACTAATGCTTCATAGTGTGAAATTAGTGAAGCTGTCGACATTCCTAAAAATAACAGCGCAATCAACCACGGCAAGCGTTTTTTAGCAGCGGCAAGCGGGCTAATATCGACAATCTCCACGTCAACCCCGGCCAAACCAGAGTAATCACTAGCGGCTTCTTCATCAATAACGTCCACAATATCATCAATGGTAATAATCCCAATCATATGATTCGCATGATCGGTAACTGGCAGCGCCATAAAATCATAATCCCGCATGGTCATGGCAACGTCTTCTTGATCATCAGCAGGATGGGCCGCAATCACCCGTGTATTGGTAATTTCGGTAATCGGCAACGCATCTGGATGCGTTAATAAATCTCGCAATGATACGACACCGACTAACTGCTCGGCCTCATCTACCACGTATAGATAAAAGATTGTTTCGGCTTCATTGGCTTCTTTTTTGACATACTGCATCGCTTCACCAACCGTGTAGTTGGGATCAATTGCCAAATACTCAGTCGCCAACAACGCCCCGGCAGTCTCATCATCATACTCAATCAGCTGTCTTAATTCGTTGGCATCGTCTTTGGGCATTAAACTCAGATATGTCGCTACCTCATCGGCGTCCATCTCACCTAAGATATCGGCCACGTTATCCGTAAACATTTTATTCAAGATATGCGTGGCATGCCGTGGTGACATTTCTTCCAGCAGTTCGCTGATAGCGGCTGGTTCTTCCTCTAAGGCATCGAAAACTTCTGCTAACTCATCATCCGTTAAAATACCAATAACGACGTGACGCGTCTCAGGTGCCAAATCATAGTATATTTGGGCTTGCTCATACGAGTGTAGTTCTAGGAAGGCTTCCTTAAATTCTACCAAACGTTGATTAGCAACTAAATCCGCTAATTGCGTCGTTTGATTTTCAATTTCTTCGCGAATTTCATCCATTCCTGATGCCCCCATCTTACTTATTCCAATAGTACGCGCATATCCTCTGGTAATGGTGACGTAAATTCGTGCTTTTCACCCGTGAATGGATCATCAAAGCTAAAATAATATGCGTGTAACGCTTGGCGGGTGATTCCCAACTCAAGTGTTCCACCATAAATATCGTCACCCAACAATGGATGGTTCAAATGACTAAAGTGCACGCGAATTTGGTGCGTCCGACCAGTATGCAATTGAATTTGCACCCACGTTGCATGCGTGCCCCGTTCTTTAACCCAGTACTCGGTTTGTGATTCCCGACCATCTTCACGAACTTCCCGACGAATAAAATCGTCATCTTTACGCCCAATTGGTAAATCAATCATGCCATGATCTTGCTCAACGATTCCACTGACAATTGCATAATACCGTTTATCAATGCTATGCGTTTGTAGCTGCTTATCCATCATCGCATGCGCGAAACGGTGTTTAGCGACTAACACCAATCCCGACGTAAACCGATCCAAACGCGTCACAATATGTGGTACTAAATCCGTCGCTCCAGCTTGCTTCAAGTGCCCTTTTACGCGGTTAACGAGCGTGTCTTCACGATCCGCATGTCCTGGCACAGTAGTCAAGCCAGCCGGTTTATTAACGACGATAAAATTAGCATCTTCGTAAATAATATCCAACTCACCATAACTAGTTGCTACTAAATCATTATCCAGTTCAGGTGGCATAATAACTGTTACTTCATCATTTTCTTGTAACCAATCAACCGTTCGTCCATGCACGCCATTCACTAAGATATCGCCACCATTATGTTTAATTTGCGTAAACATTCGGTGACTAACCCCATGCGTGCCTAAAAATGATTTGACCTTTTGTTCTTGATCATTATCTTTACGCCAAGTAAATTCCATATTTTACCTTCATAATTGTCTTAAGTTCAGAAAGCCAGCTGGCAATCATTTCGCAATATTATCATCTAATCTTCAATGCGCCCAATAAAGGATTCATTGACGCGGTGCCAAAATTCATTGTGGCGATATTCGGCAAACGCGATTTTTTCTTTGGCCACATGGTACTCAATTTCCTTAACCGGTCGTTCAGCAACGACTTGTTGATCATACATGACCATCAAATTAACCGAATCTTCAGGGACAATCCGGATGGTTTCGTCTGAAGCAATCACTAGTGGCGAACCTAACGTCCGAAACACCTGATTATTGATTGAGGCCATTTCAGCTAACTGGAGTGCTTCCAACCGTGGATGTAACACCGCCCCACCAATCGCCTTATTATAGGCAGTTGAACCAGTTGGGGTACTAACTGATAGCCCATCGCCTCGGAAACGCTCAAATAATTCGCCGCCCAAATAAACGTCAGCGACCATCGTCCCCGATACCTTCTTCACTGTGCTTTCGTTCAAGGCTAATATATCGGCCACTGAGTCATCATCCGCAAAGTGAATTTTACCAGCTAATAATGGGTATTCAACCTTTTGTGCCGTATCATGTACCAGTGAATCCACTAACTCGTTGATTTCGTATTCACGCCAGTCGGTATAAAATCCTAGGTGCCCCGTGTGTAACCCGACAAACCGGACACGATCCAATTGAAATCGATATTTTTGAAAAGCTCCCAGTAATGAGCCGTCCCCACCAACACTGATGACAATATCTGGTTCCAAATTATCAATTGTTATATGCTGATCCAGCAGTAATTTTTCCAACCGGTTACGTACTCGAATCGATTCTTGACTTGAATTACCGTGTAAGCCGACTTTCATCTATTTCACGCTTCCTTATCTCGCTGCGCTGCTGCGTCGTGAATTTCCGCCCGGATTTCAGACATCTCTTGGTCTAATTTAAAGGCCGCATCCGCAGCTCGTTCCAACCGTTCACTCAGTTCAGGCGTGAAAACACCATCATATTTATAATTTAAAGAGTGTTCAATTGTCGCCCAAAAATTCATCGCCATGGTGCGCACTTGAATTTCGGCCAATATTTTCTTTTCACCGGTCACCATTTGAACTGGGTATTCAATCACAATATGATATGACCGATACCCTGATGGTTTGGCATTCGTCACATAGTCGCGTTCTTCTAAAATCGTCATGTCGGTGCGTTTACGCAAAATATCAACAACTTGATAAATATCGTCAACAAATTGCGTCATAATCCGCACACCCGCAATATCTTGCAAATCTTGTTCAATTCGGTCCTCGGCAATATGCCGGCGCACTAATTTTTCTTGAATACTTTCAACCGGCTTAACTCGGCCAGTCACAAACTCAATTGGGGTTTGGTCATTATCAATTGCAAATTGTGGCCGTAAACCCCGAAATTTAACTTTTAATTCATCAACTGCCTGTTCGTATGGTAGTAAAAAACTATTCCAATCTTCAATCATGTTACCCCTCCTCTTATTCGATGGATTCGGATGCCCGCACGGTTTGGGGTTAGCATAAATACCAATACCCCGTCGGTTCCTCACTAATTTTATTCCAGCGAGCACGCCTCATCGGCTCCTCACTTTATCATTTTTGGCATAAACATCACCTATAAATTATACCACTTTGAATAAGCAAAATGCTTGTCCTAAACCGGCTACAGCGTTAATTATTTCAAAAAAATTGTTACAAATTTTAATGAGAATTTTCTTAGCAAGCAAAATACTGTTCGTTTGATTATTCGAGTGCTAAACTAGTCTTTGGGTCAACAAAAGTACGCACATTTTTAACGCGTTACTTGCTGCTACCAGCCAATATATTAGGGAATATATCCAAAGGAGGAAGTCCAGTAGTGTTAGAAATTTTTCACTTCATTAACCCACTGCAAATGGAAAGCATGACTGCTGAAAAGCATTTACTAACCAAAACCGCAGCCTTAAAAACGAAAACAAACTATAAATTCATTCCAATGAATAATTTACAAGTCGTCAATAGTTATTTTGCAACAAGTGATCAAGAAGCATCACTTGCTAATCGTAATAAGATAGCCCAATTGCTCTATCAAATTAGTACCGATTACGAAGCCATGGCCTTCCAAGGTCAACGTAAAGCACGCCAATTTTTATTGGCATTACAAACTGCTTTGCTAGTTAATCAACAACCTTACTCATCAGCATTAGTAATTGGGATTGCCGATGACTTAAATACCGACGTTGCAATGTTTCAAGAAGATCGTAGCGCACCGGCAACTGCCCAGATTGTTCGCGCTAATCAACAATTAGCAACTGAAATGGGTGTCGCTTCAACACCAAGCGCAATTTTATTTGATTACGACCGCTTCGACTATGGCCTAATCATTGATGATTTTGATGAAGTGCGCCTAGCTGAGTTTTTCAATGAACATAGCTTACAACCTCGCGAAAAAATTGCCCGGCCGAACATATTACGCGTCGTCGGCCGCTAAAAACAAAAACAGAATATGTGGCAGCAAACAGCTAGCACATTCAAAAAAAATCGAGGCTAGGACGTAACTTGTCCAGCCACAAAATAAGCCGGATTTCTCCTGTAAGGTAGAAATCTGGCTTATTGATGTGGAACTGTCATTTCTGGACTTTTGCTTAAGAATACTCACATACCACGGAATATACCTTAAGCACTAGTTTGATTCCATCACGAAACCAGCAATAGCTAGTTTGCTTGAATCTGCCCCACAACGACTATTTTTTACTAGTTTGAGCATTATTACGAACTAACGGAGTGCCGGCAAATTACTTGGCGGGCGCAGCCTTTACACCGCGACTGGGGGGAATATGTGTGCAGCACATATTTCCGCTGAGGATAAGATGAGGAGTCTTAGGAATTTATTCCTTAGAGTCCCAGCTTGTCCGAACCGACCAAGACAGACATCCAGCCTGCAAGGCTAATCTAATCGCGTTAGGATTAGATTCAGTATTTTGTGAAACAAAATGCTGGGATGTTTTGCGTTGCCGGTTCGTAGGCATAAGCACAGACTGGCTTGGAAGGTTGCTTCCAGCGCGGTGCGCCAAGTAATTTGCCGGCACGGAGTTGCCCATTTTGAGCATTTTATATTGCAGAGAGCCAAAACATCGCAATTACTCAAAACTGAGCAATTGCGATGTTTTATTATTAAAGAATTGCTAACATAACGAAATTCATTAAAAAGAAGAACGTAATAATCCAAATAACTGGACTGATTTCATTCCACTTGCGTGATGCTAATTTCACAACAATGTAGAAAATAAAGCCCGCTGCAATCCCGTATGAAATTGAGTAAGAAAAGGCCATGAAGATTGAGGTAAAGAACGCTGGAATTGCAATTTCAACATCATCCCAGTCAATTTGGCGGAATTCATTCATCATCATAATCCCCACCATTACTAAGATTGGTGCGGTTGCAACGCCGGGCACAACATTAATCAATGGTGCCGCAAATGATGAAAGTAAAAAGCCAATTGCGACCACAACTGAAGTCAAACCAGTCCGACCACCAGCTTGAATACCGGTCGCTGATTCAATGAATGTAGTAACATTTGTGGTCCCAGTCAAGCCAGCAACCATCGTCCCAAATGTATCCGCAACTAAACCACGATCCATCTTCGACTTAAAGCCTTCACCTTCATAAAACTCCTTGATGTCGGCTTCACTGAAGATACCAGATTGAATCCCGGTACCAATAAATGTTCCCACGGCATCAAACAATCCACTCAGTCCCATTGAAAGTACGACCAAGATTACCACAACAACACTGTGAACCGAGGTAAACATGCTCCATAATCCATCTGGTCCAACGCCGGCGCCAAAAACCTTACCTAGTTCACCAAATGCATGGAACAATGAGTCAGACTTAGCAATGTGTGTGTTTGTCACACCCATTGGAATCCCAATAATTGTCGTTGCAATAACGGAAATTAAAAAGGCTCCTTTTATTTTAGCAACTACTAAGATTAACAATAGTACGAAACCAATTAGGGCTAAAAGTACCGTTGGATTATTGAAAGTTGCAATTTCAGGGGTGACCGAGCCATTCCCCAAAATCGAGTTAATTCCATGTGGTGCACTCACTGCTTGTCCTGCATGGTAGGCTTTGTCATTCAAAGTCACAATGTTGCCACCGTCGACAATGAAGTTTAAAAAGCCCGCATTTTTCAAACCGATATAAGCAATGAAAACACCAATCCCGGCCGCAATTGCGTGTTTCAATTGATCAGGAATACTCTTGACAATGATTGAACGCACCTTTGATAAAGTGATAATCACGTCAATCAAACCCACTAAGAACACCACGCCAAGCGCTTGCTTCCACGTATAGCCAAAAGCAAACACAATCGTATAAGTGAAGAACGCTTGCATCCCAATTGAAGGCGCGAGTGCGTATGGCAAGTTTGCAAACAATCCCATGATTAACGTACCGACCACCGCCGTAATGATTGTGGCCAGGAATACCCCTTGATTGGGCATGCCGGTTAATGAAAGAATGGCTGGATTCAAGAAAATAATATAAGCCATGGCAACAAAAGTAGTAATCCCAGCAACAACTTCAGTCCGGACTGTTGTTTTGTTTGCACTGAGTTTAAAGAAATTTTCTAACACGAGAGGCCTCCAAAATAATTGCATTTCAATTTAGCTACCGCCTGGCGCTAAATCAATGTAAGTTAGCTCGTGCTCGTCAAAGCCGTGTCACCATTCATAAATTTAAATAAAAAGACCCCGAATGATTTTGTATTAGCTACAAAATCACTCAGAGTCCACACTAAAATACACAAATGGAATCTGAGTCTGTGGCGAAACACGTTAACGACTCAGTTTGTCCTCACTATTGAGAACACGCTGATGGTTCAAATAATATGTTAACAACATTAACTGCATTGTTACTGGAAGTCAAGTAGATTCTAAACATAATGGGCTCACCATTTATGGACTACTTAACTTTGTCTTTTTTGAAATATCGTTTCCCATCCCAATATAGCGCAATAAAATAAATTACGACTAGGATAAAAAATAATAAAAATGCTTGGGCAAAGAAATTTTCTGGCAACACATTAATAATTGGATCTTGCGCTGGATAGAATTCCCAATCGTTATTCCGAAAAAGAATTTCATGAAACTTAATGAAAAATGCTTGAAAATTCATTAGCATCATCGCAACTAAAAAAATGATTACTGCCAAAATAATTTGCATTGGTCGAATCAACCGCCACTGTTGCTCGCGTTGATGTAAAGACCGTACCAAGCGCCAAGCCGGCCAAGCCGACACAATTAAGATTACGTAGTTAGCTAAAAATAAATGCTTCACATCGCGAAAATGATGTAATCCATCCACCGAATCCTTGAAGTCGCTCATTTTCAATTCAGTGACCCAAGGATAATTCAAGTACGCAAGTAACTGGTGATAATTAAGCATCATTTGCTTGAGAGTAATATTTGCCAAATGCAACAGCTTACCGTCTTGAATATTCAATTGGTATAGCCACGTACTATTAATCGTGATAGCCACACTCAAGGTGATTCCAAATAAAATCAATGCCACCCACTGCCAAAAATTTTTAAACTTCCCAATCGTCAAGAGTTTCAACCTCGTGTGTTGGCTTGTTAGTGACTTGCGCAATATCTGCATGCGTCGAAATTCCGGTATACGTCAGCAAGGTTGCCATACCTGCATTAATCCCGGCTTGAATATCTGTGTTGTAATTGTCACCAACCATCACGACTTCGTCAGCTTGCAGGCCAATTTTTTTGAGTGCATACTCAATAATTGTCGCTCGCGGTTTACCAATTTCAAACGGTTCAACCCCCGTCGCGTAACGAACTAAAGCGTTCAATGATCCCGCCCCTGGCACTAATCCACGTTCATTCGGGATATTCGTATCCATGTTAGTCGCAATGTATTTTGCCCCATTCCGAATTGCGAGGGTTGCCGTTTCAAACATCGCATAAGTGGCTTGCATGTCCATCCCCACCACCACATACGCTGGATCAACTTCACTCAATTCAAAACCAGCATCGACTAGTGCCGTCTTCAAACCTGATTCACCAATCGCGTAGACCCGTCGGTTACCATCTACTGGCGTAATCGAATCCAAATAATCAGCAGTTGCGAGCGCAGAAGAATATACTTGCTCCGGTGTAGTTTTGATATCGTGATTGTTCGTCAAGTTTGCGGCCACATATTCTGGTGTCCGTGTCGAATTATTAGTCACAAACAAGTACGGAATTCCCGCCGCCTGTAAACGTTCAATAAAGCGCCGTCCCGTAGGCATTTGATTTTTGCCTTCATAGATGGTCCCATCCAAATCAATAAAATATCCCTTATATTTCGTCATTCTCTTTACTCCTAAATGATATTGCTTATAACTAATCGGCTTCTAAAAACGGTTATATTTTTTTCTAGCGTGGAATTGTTGTTTCTGTACTTTTTCAATCAGCAAATTACTGAGGCTCTGTTGTCAGTGTTTTTTCCATACTACTACGGCCTATGGTGGTAACTGTTTTTCGCTAGTTACATTATTCCTACTAACGGAGTGCCGGTAAATTACTTGGCGGGCGCAGCCTTTACACCGCGACTGGGGTGATATGTGTGCAACACATGTCGCCGCTGAGGATGAGATGAGGAGTCTAGGGAATTTATTCCCATAGAGTCCCAGCTTATCCGAGTTGTTCAAGACCGCACTTTGGCTTGAACATGTGCTTCCAGCGCGGTGCGCCAAGTAATTTACTGGCACGCAGTGGCCGATTTTATTCAATCCCACGTCAGACAAAATAGCGCCCTAAAAGCCACTGGGGACATAAGATAAGCCTGATTTCTCCTTATTATAGTAAAGTTGAAATCAGGCTTATTAACAAAAAGGCTTCCGGCCGGGGAAGCCCGACGAATTCAAGTACTCTGCTTGGAAACCTTATGTCCCACTCGTATTAATTAATCTTCTTTTTGGCGAATAGTAAAACTGCGCTTCCGCCGGTTAGGCTTATTATTACTTACTGCCGTTTGATTCTCACGGCTCTTAATATTGTCGCCTGTTACTGGTTTACGACGTTCGGTAATTTCAGGGCGTTTCGCCTTGGGATTACGATTATTATTTTTACTATTCCGTGATTGGCTGTTATTTTGTGTCCGTCCTTGTCCTTGACTACTCTTTTCATCTGGGCGTGGGCGTTGTTGGCGATTTTGGGTTTTTGGTGCACCTGGTGTCGCTGGTTTTGCTTCACGATGTTCGTGGTTTCCGCCATTGTTACGGCTCTTGGGGCGCTTATTTTGATCTGCTGTCCGGGGCTTAGTATTTTTACCAGCTTCGTTTGGCTTAGCACTATTCCCACGTTTGGGGCTAGTTTCAGGCTTACGCGTCGAACGTTTTGGACGGTCACCTTGGCTAGTCTTCTTATCATTCTTATTTGGCCGGTTTGTTACACGTTGACGTGCTGGCCGGACTGGGCGATCTTCGGTACGGTCATCTTTACTTGTAAATGGCTCTGGGCTGTACAAGACAAAGTACGGTGCGCCAAAGTTCACATATTCATATAAATAATCCTCTAACGCATCAATCGTCTGGGCGCGCGGTGTATTCGGCCGACTAGCTTCGTAAAAACCCTTCAGCCGTAATTGATCGGCTGAAATATCCCCAACAATATAATTATATTTGGTTAAAATACTACTAAAACGGGCTTTTAATTTCGTATCGTCAAACGCTTCACGATAGTTAGTTACTAATTGGTATGGATGACCATTAATCGATAAGTTATCACCTTCTAAATGGTGTAACTCAACGACAGCTGCACGTTCTGCAAACTGCGCTTCGGCCATTGCTTTCATTGTTTCGCGATCCATTATTATTCCTTCACATTCACTGCGAGTCGGTAATGCTTTGCTAAATACAGCGCATAATCCTCACGCAAATTATTATTCATCATGATTTCATTAATGCCAGCAATTTCGATTGTTGGTAAAAATGGTAAAAACTTGTAGTAATCAAGACTAGCGATTACATATTCACCAGTTGGTACGATGGGCTCATCAGCGTAATAAACCTGATCAAGCCGTTCATCATATGCTAAACCAGCAAAAACTAACTCTCCAAATATCTTACCACGAAAACCAACGCCAACTAACGAAAATCCTCGTAAAAAGCCACTATTCTTATGCACTTCTTGCATTAAGCGCTTCAATTCAGTTCCACTTAAGCTAGTTGTCATCACGTGCATTTGGTGGGGTAAGAGTTCTAATAAATCATCGCGGTTAACAATCCCCGCTGGCAAATCACGTAAAAACAAGCCTGATGATAGCATTGCTGCTGGCGCCCCAGTTTTTTCTTGGACCATTTTCAGTGCATCTTGCATCAATGAGTGATCACTACGTAGCAATGCTTGTGGTAAATCAGCCACTTTATCTGCGCGTAATTGTTGCCGCCCCGCTTGCTCGTAACCGGCAATTTCTAATTCATCAGCTGGCAATTGTGGGAGTTCGTCAGTTTGAATGACCCGAGCCGTTTTTGCGATAATTTTATGCTCCTGCAACCGGACACTTACTTTACCAATCCAGCACCCCCACTTGCCTGCCGCTGCTAACAGGGTTCCGTTAACCATTTCCCCATGTTCAAGTAAGTGGTGGGTATGGGCACCTAAGATAATGTCAATATCGCTAAATCGTTGCGCAATGCGCCGATCAACATTAATCCCCAAATGCGAAAGCAAGATAACGACATCACTATTGGCACGGACTGTCGGCAAGATTTTATCCAAAGTCGTCCCAATATCCGTAACATCCCAGCCTAGTAGCGGATAAGAATCATCAAACTGCGCCGTTAACCCGATAACACCAATTCTGGTACCATCAGCGGTTTGCTGGTAATGAACACCTTGATTCCAATCTGCTCGTTGGTGCGTTTTAGCATCTAAAAAATTAGCAACCAAGACTGGAAAATTGGCTTCATCATAGAGATGATTGAGCTGCTCGGCATGTAAACTTAAGCCTTCATTATTACCAATAGTTACCGCATCATAATTAGCTTGGTTCAACAAGGCAACGTTAGCAGTTCCTAGCGTCGCTTCAGTTAACGGGTGCACCCGATCTAGTGCATCCCCGATGTCAAACGTTAGGACATCGTTAACGCCCGTTTTTAAGTTTCTTTGTTGATCTAACAAAGAACGGCGAATGCGTGGCCAATTTTCTAAATGCGAGTGGATATCATTTGTATGCATAATTGTCAGAATACTTTCAGTTGTCATCTTTGCTTTACCCCTTCCCAATCGTAGTCATTAAGATTCATTATACCAGACTGGCTATATCTTTTTTGCGTGGAATGAACTACAATAATTACGTTGTCATTTGGCAACAAGAACTCAGGGTAGATTTTGGCGCGTTAAGTGTTGTGGAAACGGAATGTGGGCCACAAACGAAAAGCTTAATTGCTTGCGGTGCTAAAATCACATTCACTGAAAAGTGAAACCCTCCAAATATAAGGAGGTTTTCGAAATGAAAACATTATCATTAGGGTATGCAAAATTATCCACCAAGCGGATGGCATTATTAGGGATCTTAATCGCCATGCAAATTATTCTCGGCCGTTTCACTTTTGGCCCAAGCTACTTAAAATTTGGGGTAACATTCATCATTGTTGCCTTAATCGCAAAGTGGTATGGTCCACTCTGGGGTGGTACCATGGCGATTTTTTCGGATTACATCGGTAATTTGTTGAATGGCGATGCTTATTACTTTGGCTTCACCCTCTCAGCAATTGCTGGTGTCGTGATTTATGGCTTGTTCTTCTATAATCACGAACGCCTTAGTTGGGGACGCATCATCATCGCCACGGTTTTAGTGCTCTTAATTGTGAACACTTTTATGAACACGCTCTGGATTGCCCAATTAAGTGGCCTCCACGATAGCGCAGCGCTGAAATTACTTGAAGTTCGAGCACTCAAGCAACTAATTATGGCGCCAATTCAAGTAATCTTAATCTACACGATTACGAACAACCGGCAACTAGAATCCCTCAAGCAACTAGTCTTTGCTGATTAATTAAGCTGTTCTCAAACCCACACATTCAATGAAATCGTACACCCAACTAGGGTTGTGCGATTTTTTTATTACACACTCCTAATTAAAGTCGACTGATGAAGTTCGTGATTAATCACAATCATTTTGTTGTAAACAAAACGACTTGCATCAGAATAAACTCCGGTACTGTCAATTGTTTTTCATTTGCAACGTAACTTCCTGACAGGCAGTGGCTACAATACTAATTAACACGGCCATTGCATGATTCTTTAAAAATTCGCACTCCGGAGTTCTTGGTAAGTAACGTCCCCGCTCCATCAACACGATTAGACTCTCTCAGATTGCTAGGGACGACGGTGGCGCGACTTGTGCGGTTGAATGGTATCAAGAATCCTAATTTGATTCGAGTTGGACAAGTTATTGTGGTTTCGTGAATTATTGGGCGGTAGCAGATACTAAAACAGAGCTTGCAGATTTTAGAATCCGCAAGCTCTGTTTTAGTATCTGCTACCACATTATCCTATCCCCTTTTCCAGAATAGATAAGTAGCGTTTACATTTAACACGTTACTTTTAACTTTTTACCTCAAGCAATTGTACTTTCAATTCGTTTACTGTTGTTTCCGCCTCATGAAGTTGTTGCTTCAAATCATGAATATCGGATTGTAACGTGGCGATTTTGTCACCTTTTTTCTTAAAGTCGTCCCTGCTTCGCGTTAATAACTTTTGAATTTCGATAAATAACGGTTGGTTATTAATAACGATAATTTCTACTGAATTGGATGCCCTTGTAATAGCTTGATAGATCATCTTTTCATCAATATATGGGTAGTACTCACTTTTTCCGAAAACGAGCTTTCCCTCATCGTAGTTCACGTATTGATCGAAAATTAGTAGAACATTTTCAAACTCTTGTCCGATGACATCTTTGGCATTTTTAGAGCCGGGAAATTTCTTGGGGTGCTTTGTTGTAGCTGATTGTTGTGTGACAAATTCATCCGGCTCGATAATTGCAACCTTTTCCAGGTTCCGCATTTCGATAAATAATTGAGCCGCTTTTTCACTTTTGAAATAACGTAAGCTAACATTTTCAAATTCATGATACTCTGCGTTTTTAACCCGCTTATCAAATAATTTCTTTTGGAAATCTACAAGGCCAGGATTTATTCGCACTGAATGCTTTAATGGGAAAACAGTGACCATAGGTGAATCCTCCAAATATTGTTGGATTGCTTCCTGTTGTTCATTTGGGTGCACAACTTGACCTTCGTCGACGCTAAAAATTTTAATTACGCTATCATCAATTTCAAGTGCTTCTTCAATAAATTTTTTAGGAATACGCTGACTTTCATCAAATATTAAAATATCCTTATCCTTATCCTTAAAAATTTCTAGACTAGACAAGTCATAATACCAACGTATATCAATATTAAGGGCATCGGCTACTTCTTGTTGCCCGGCACCGACTTTCGCACCCATGACCATCCCCACTGACTTACCCGTTTCGGACAGTGCACGTACGATGTCTAGTAGTAGCAACGTTTTACCACTACCTGGTCCACCCGTAATAGCTGATGCCCCCCGCGCTTTTTTTACGATTGCAGTTTTTATATTTTTTTGATTACTCGTTAATTCATACAATGAACCCAAGAAGTCTTTTGGCTTATTATATGGTGCCACTAGAAAATCGGATCTCGTTAATTTTTCGAGACGATCAATTCCGGTACTTGCGTTGGGAATCCGATTTATTAAATCATCAAAATTGAGGGGTTCCATTTGCTTTGTTTGTGATTGATATTCCCAAATTTCGTCTGAATCTGCCAAATATTCAATAACTATTACGCGCGAATATTGCATTTTTAAAAAACGATAGTGCTCAGAAGCCTGTTTGGAAATCGGCTTTGACGGTGTCTCAGATTTGAATTCAAAGTTAATAATTGTATCGTTGCTTCCTTTTAACAAATCAAACTGTGTGTTAGCTTGATCCTTCAACTTAAAGCCTAATACGAAACCAGACATTTGTTCTAATGATAATACCGGCGCCAAATGTGCCAATAATTTGGCATAACTCTTTAATTCGTCAATATCAATTTGTTCAGAGTCTTTTTGGAAATTGTATTCGTAATCGTGAATTTTCAAAAAACTGTGCAGTAATTGATCAGATGATTCTGTAACATTTAGTAATTCAAGCAAGTTGACTTCGTTTTGTGTATTCAATCTAATATACCCCATATTTATTTTGATTAATGCTAACAGACGAACTATTTGTTGATTTTTGTGGCACGCCACATCACTGTGATTACACTTGCCCCCTACTTGTCCCTCCCCAAGTACTTCATAACTCTGCCCAAAACTAGCATTATGCTCAATCCAATGAACAAATAAGTGTTTTGCCCACCATGCTGGTTAATCCAATCATTGACCGATTTAACGCCCCAAACAACACTAAGAAATACAAAATAAAGCAAAATATCAAGATTATATTTTAGCAATTTGGTCATTACAAAACCTCCTGAAATTAGTGAACACCCGTCAAAAGATAATACTGTAGCTAAAGTCATATTAGGTCTACAAATTGCATAATCGTAATGTTTCCAAATTAGAACAAATACAATCAAATTCAGCTGACCATTGCGATGCTACAGCATGCTTTATTAATGTTCATTATAAGTTATCCAATTGTGATTTTGTGCACGAATAACGTGCAAATGACTAATTTATATGCCCTTTACGACGCAAACGTGCTATTATAATTAAAATCTAATGAAGGGTATGCCACTTGCTATGGGGGAATTATTAAAAAAATTACGCATTGAACATGGCTACACACAAGAAGTGTTAGGAGACATTTTGCACGTTCAGCATCAACGAATTTCAGCTTGGGAGCATGAGATTTATGATGTGCCATTGCCAATTTTAGTTAAGCTGTCAGAGTTGTATGGTGTAAGCACTGATGAGCTGTTGGCGCCATTTAAGAGCACGCACTAAAATTTAATACCTGTGTCTTTTACTGTTGCCTTATTTCAAATGGAATGAGGCTTATTTTAACGGGTAACGTAGAAAATAATTTAAAACAAATAAAGTAGGATACCGCTTATGAATAAACTAATTTTGGCTTTCGTTTCATTTATTCTAGCCATTTTGTCAGCATTTGGCTTGGCATTAATGGGTAATTTTTCTGAAATTATGCAATCTTCCACATTAGTAGCTGGGAATATCACAACCAACTATTTCCATACCTGGGAAGTCGGTTTTCCAATTGTATTTTTGCTGGTGACAATAATCCTAATTACGTGGTATTTAAAAGAAGAATCTGAAAAGTAGTTAGTTGGCTAGATGTATTGAGATGACTAACACAATGTTGACAGGACGCACACTCGGCTTTGACTAACTGAGTATGTGTTTTCGTGCGTTGGAAGTTAGTGGAGTTAAATTTGTTGATAATCCTTTCCCCCATCGCCGTGCAAAAAAAGAGAGTGAACGCATGTCTGCTCACTCTCATTTCCTATTGTTATTGCTATTAACTACCGTGAATAGTTATACGTTTCTGATCCTGAGTTTTCAGGAATATCGAGCATTAAATGGTTTTCAAATTTTGTTATTGTATATGCGTTTTTCACACTACCAATTTTGCCAATGTGCATGTAGATTGTCCCAAAATTTCCCCATGTGAAGTAGGCTTTATAGCTCGAAGTTCCAAACGTAACCGTGTTTCCCTTCAATTTCATATCAACATAGCCATCCTCATTATGCCAGATGCCTTTCATACTATTAGGCACCTTCTTACTAATTTTTGGTCTGATTTTCTTTTTCGTATAATAGTCTGAGGCTCTGATATCAGCACGTACAGCTAATGCCCTGTACTTTTTACCATTAATTTTTTTAGTGGTGTATTGAACTCTTATCCCTTCGCTGAGTTGTTGACCAGCGCTATTTACTACAAAAAATGAATATGTGTTTTTGCCCTCTTTAGAAATGCCCAAATTTTTCTTCGATAGTTTCATCGCCTTATACGACTTAGTTCCAAAAACCATTTTTAAATGCATCGTGTTTTTCCTAATCTTAAACTTAGCATATTTCTTGGTACCTGCAATATTCACGTACCAATCGCCACGTAATTTTTTAGGAACTGTTCGGCTCCATTTTTTGGGGAGCTTACTTTGCTGCCCTACTGGCGTGCCCGTTTGCGTTGCAGCACTAACTGACGCGGTGCCAAGCCCGAATGTCAGCACTACAACTGTCATCAATATAATAAAATTCATGATTTTTTTCATCAGCTTTTCCTCCATTTAGTAGTGTTTATATACTTGCGGTAAATTCTTTTCACTTGGTGACATTTTGTAATCAATTACTTTAGTAGATGTTTATTAGCCCTTTTCCCAATATTAAATGCTTTATCTGAAGAAATATGCGGCGCCTTTTTACTAGTTTTTTTGGAGTGCACGTAGACCGTGGCTGGTCCCATGTATGGTGACAATAACGCACGCACTTTTTTAGAACCGTGCTTCGTCTTCACCTTGATTGTTGCGGGTACATACCACACACCCTCGGTGGCATAATACCCCGCTAATACCATGCATTTGTCAGCCTTTGTAACTCCAAACTTGCCATATGTTTGTTTAACACTAATTTTTGAAACTTCGTGCTTACCTTTACCCAACCAGTTATAACGGATCATCGTTTTTGCTGTAATTTTCATTTTTTGCGTTTCACCATTACTAGTTGCATACCAAGTTCCCCGCATTGATTTAGGAAACGTTTTATATTTGTGTCCAATTTTATCGCTGCGAATCTGCTGTGTCTGGCTTGCTTCGATTGAATTAATTTCTGCCAATGGCACGATACTACCCATCAGCATTGTGGATACCATTAATATTTTCATGAATTTTTTCATCAGACTTTCCTCCATTTATTTAGCGTTAATAACTTGTCATTATCAATTTCGTCAAAAAAACGCCAACAGAAAACATTACCAATTGCGGTAACATCTTCCCGTTGACGTCGTTGAATATTCTTCTAAAATCCATAGTTAAATTATCTCATAACAAAAGTTGAAGTACAATTTAGACGGCTTGGTAGCATTGCACATCTTCCAGCTTTGAGTTGATTGGTATCTTCGCCTCATTCACAGCTCAATGTTCGTTCATGAAAAGCAACCATTTCTCGCCGAAGTATTTAACGATAACTTTCTTCATTTGTTTCTTAACTTTCGGAGTGTTTTGCCCTGTGTCGTAGTCGTCATAGCTCAATTGATGCTTTTTATCATACTGCTTGGCAAGTGACTTACTCCTAAAGTTATAGTGAATTTCACCGTAATCGCCCCTTTGATCCGTTAGGTAACTAACCATAACTTTGTGATACTTATCCTTTATCTTAACCTTTGTAAGTACGTTTTGTTCTTGAATCTCCGATGCGGCACCACCAATCCTGAAGCCAATTTTGCCCTTATATTTAGTTCGCCAAACGTTAATCTGCGAATAGCCTTGCTCATCCGTTGACCACATTTTTTTGAAAACAACATTCTTGTACACTGTTCCCTTACTGTAAGCAGTCTTTGGGTGCCAGTGATACCACGTGCCACGCATTGACTTTGGTGTTGATTCAAGCCCAACCGAACTTGCCGATACACTTGGCACAACTATTGCCCCAAGCCCAAGGGTTAAAGCAATTAACGTCGCTGCAACAAATTTAATTAAATTACTCCAGTTTCTTTGCTTGCGATTTTGACTTGTAAACTTCGTTATTACATTCTTCTAATTGTGTTACCAACCATTAATTCGTAAACACGTAACGAAATATTGCCACTGACCATGTTGTTTTGTTTCGATAATGTATACAAACTAGTTCCTACTAGTAATTATAATCTCCGCCAACTCAATTCCAAAGTAACGTGTCTGGAAATGAATAACATTTCTTGTTTATTGGCTAACCAGGATTCGTTTGGCGAATATAATCAAATAAAATCATTAGCGACACGTCAGGCCCAAAATCGACTAACCTTTTCTCTCATACATACACATACAAAAAGAGCCAACCGATACGAATATCGATTGGCTCTTTTAAACACAATATTGTGAATTAAGCGCGTGGCTTAGTCGCACGGTTTGCTTCTACGATTGCGTTGTATTGTTCGCGAGTGTAAACAGACACTTGACGCTTGTCACGGCCTTTACGTTCGAACTTAACAACACCATCAGCAACTGAGTACAAAGTATCATCGTTACCACGACGTACGTTCACACCTGGGTAGATGTGAGTACCGCGTTGACGGTAGATGATTGAACCAGCAGTCAAATCTTGACCGTCAGCAACTTTAGTACCAAGACGACGACCAGCTGAGTCACGTCCATTGGCAGATGAACCGCCCCCCTTGTGGTGGGCAAACATTGTAAGGGTTTCCATGTTCAATAACATATTGAGCACCTCCATAAATTGGTTAGTATTAGTAGTTTAGATTGAATTAGTCAGCAATGATGTCGTCGATAACAACCTTAGTGTATGGTTGACGGTGACCTTGCTTAGTGTGCATGTGCTTCTTAGGCTTGTATTTGAAAGTAACAACTTTCTTTTGCTTGCCTTGCTTTTCCACAGTACCTTCAACTTTAACTCCTGCAACGAATGGTTCACCAATCTTTGCGGCACGGTTCTTGTAAAGAACAACCTTGTCAAAAGTTACTTTTTCACCTGCTTCGGCATTAAGCTTTTCAACGTAGATGGCATCACCCTTTTCTACCTTGTATTGCTTACCGCCTGTTTCAATAATTGCGTACACAGCCATGTTTGTGCACCTCCTTGTGTTTTTTGATAAGACTCGCCATCGTACGCGCTACGCTTAATACGTACTCCGAGCGGTTGTAGCTCACGTCCGTAGACGCGAAACACAACGTAGTAAATAATAACAAAAATAACCAAACCAGTCAATAACATTCGCCTGATTTGGTTAAGAATTTTCAAATTAATACTGCATTGATTCACCAACTGCAAAAATTGCTAGGTACTTTGGCTTAGAGTTGCACGTCTTCGTTATCTTCTGAGCGCAACAAGTTTTCAATTGGTTGGTTAGTGTGAATCCGTTGGATGGCGGCGGCAAACAATGGTCCTACTGACAATTGCACTAATTTAGTAAATTGTTTGGCTTCTGGTACCAAAACCGTGTCCGTCACAATAACTTCCTTCAATGGTGCTTGCTTCAAGAGCTCAACTGAATCACCAGAGAACACAGCGTGCGTTGCAACACCGTAAACCTCAGTGGCCCCCGCAAAGTTCAAAGCAGCAGCTGAAAGTGACATTGATAAACCGGTATCAATAATATCATCAACAATAATTGCGCGTTTGCCGGCGACTTCACCAATAATTGATGAAGGGACACTGTTGTCTTTGGCGTCGTCACGATTATCAATAATCGCAATTGGGGCTTTCAACAATTCAGCGAACTTACGCGCGCGGCTTACGCCTGAGTGTGAAGGTGAAACCACGACTAAGTCATCGTCGACTAAATTGCGGCTGAAGAAATAATTAGCCAACAATGGTGCCCCTAATAAATGATCAATTGGAATATTGAAGAAACCTTGGACTTGATCAGCGTGCAAATCAATCGTCACAACGCGATTAACACCATTCATTTCTAACAATGAAGCTAATAGCTTAGCTGAAATTGGTTCGCGTGAACGTGCCTTGCGATCTTGGCGGGCATAACCATAGTATGGCATCACCACATTAATGGTTGCCGCACTGGCACGCCGGAGCGCATCAACCATAATCATTAGTTCCATGAAGGAAGTGTTAACTGGATCAGCGACCCCTTGAATCACATACACTTCAGCCCCACGGACTGATTCACCAATCGCAATTTGAATTTCACCATCAGCAAAGTGCTTAACTTCCGCTTCACTCAAAGGCATGTTTAACTCATTAGCAATTGATTTTGCTAATGGGAGATTTGAATTAAGCGCAAAAAGTTTAACGTGTTTATCTTCTGACATCTTCCTACCTCATTTACTTTATTAACTATCTATTATTATCGCAATCATCATCAATTCTTGCAACTAACAAATCAGTGCAAAGTGAAATCCACGCTTTTTGTTAGTCGTAAATATTACTTAATCCCACAAAATGGCGCCTCAATATCGATTTTATTTGTTAGGCATAAAATCATAGGGCGAAATTTCAGCCATCCCCACCATCGGATCAACTAACCCATCTGTTACCATCGCTAGCGTTAATGTCGTCCCCATCGCTGAGGAATCATCCCTAGTAGCCTTAGTAACAGGTTCTACCACCGACGTTTCAGGCGTGGCGACACTTGTTTCAAAGATATCAAATGACATATTATCCGCCAAGGAGCCGTTTTCAACTACGTCTGGGGTCAAGCGCTTAGACGCTAGTGCTGGTTTAGCTACTGGCTCAGCCACGTTAGTAGGAGTGTCCAGCACATCATCGGCAACAGCCACGCTTGGTGTTTCAGGTTTTTTTAGTTCTGGCGTCGTGCCCCCATCAGAAATCGTATTAATCCGTGCTTGCAAGGTTGTTAAACGGTTAGCGCCTAGATTGTTGACACTGCGGACAAACGCATCCGGTTCCCCAATCATAATTAGCATTTCACTTGCCCGCGTAATCCCTGTGTAGAGTAAATTACGTTGGAGCATAATCGAAAACGCTCCAACCAAAGGCATAATCACTAATTTGAATTCACTACCTTGGGCTTTATGAATCGAAGTTGCATAAGCGAGCGTTAAGCGATTCCACTCTGAACGCGGATACGTGACTTCACCCGCATCAAATGCAATTGTGAGTTGATCGACTTTTTCGACGTTGCCTTTATCTTTGGCGAGCATGATGCCGGTTATTTTCCCGATGTCACCATTGAAAATGTTGCTTTCAGGACTATTCACGAGTTGCAGAATCTTATCACCCACGCGAAATTTTTGCCCGTTGAACTCAACTTCGCGTGATTTTGCCGTTTTCAAGGGGTTCAAAACGTTCTGCGCAACTACATTTAGGTTATTAATTCCTGCCGTGCCACGATACATTGGTGCGAGGACTTGCACATCATTATACGCAAAGCCCGCATCTTGAGCTTTTTTGACGACTTGCTCCACGACTTTAGGCACTTGTTGGGCGTGAGCGAAAATAAACGTCCGATCTGGTTGGTTCACGGTCAAATCAGCCGGCAATTGGCCGTCTTTAATATCGTGGGCTAACGGAATAATCGAACTTGCATTTTCTTGCCGGTAAATCTGGGTTAATTCAACTTGATTGAAATGCTGACTCGCTAATAAATCGCTGAATACTTGCCCAGGGCCAACTGATGGTAATTGATCCTTATCACCCACGAAGACCACGTGCATTTTTAATGGAATGGCTTGTAGCAGCGTCCGGAAAAGTAAAATATCAACCATCGACATTTCATCGACAATTAAAAGCGCCCCTTTTAAATCTTCAATATCAGGGACGGTGTTCTTTTCGCGCCCAGTCATCCCCAGCAACCGGTGAATTGTGCTAGCTGGTAAACCAGTTGTTTCACTCATCCGCTTGGCCGCACGCCCAGTTGGTGCAGCCAATAGAATTGGAAAGGTGTCGTCTTTATAGGCGTTCACGTCCAAATCAATCTCACGCAGCTCGGCAAAGGTTGCGACTAATCCATTAATAATAGTCGTCTTACCAGTCCCCGGTCCACCCGTTAAAAGAAAGACTGGACTCTTAATCGCTTCGACAATCGCGGCTTTTTGGCGGTCATCATATTTAATTTTCAGCCGTTTTTCAACTTTTTTGAGGACTTTTTCAATTTTTTCGTCCGCATATTGGATGGCATCGGTTTGCGCATCCAAGCGATCAAGCCATTCTGCACTACGCCATTCCGCTTCGTACAAACTCGCTAAATAAATGCGCGTATCTTCGGCCACCACTTTATTTGCTTGAGCCAAGTCTAGTAACGCCTGTTGTAAAATATCACGGTCAATGGCAATATTGCGGGCCGTTTCTAACAAATGACGCGCTTGCTCCAACAATTGGGGTACTTGCATGTAGACGTCCCCAGAATTAAAACTCTGTTGGTCTAAAGTAGCTAGTAACCCTGCTTGCACGCGGACTGGTGCGTCGGGTTCAATGCCAACCACTGCAGCCAATTGATCCGCCCGTTTAAAACTAATGCCTTCAATATCTTCGGCCAACTGGTACGGATTGTTGCGAATTATTTCCAAGGTATCGGTCTTGTATTTTTGATAAATAGCCGTCGCTAACGTCGAACCAAAGCCGTATTCATTCAAACCAATTACGACTTGTTCCATCCCATTATTTAACCGCAATGTTTCAACCAAATTCTCAACTACATCGTTTTTCAAGCCTAATGAAGCTAAACTATCAGGATCCGAAATAATGGTATTAATCGCGTCCATGCCTAACAGATCAACAATCCGCTCGGCGGTCTTTTCGCCAATCCCCGTAAAAAGTTCGCCCGACAAATAGGTAATTAACCCATGCTCCGTGTTCGTACCTTCACTCTTGTAGTTTGTGACTTGTAGCTGTTGCCCATACTTAGCATGATTCACCAGTTTACCAAAAAAGCGGTATGTCCCATCCTCTTGCAATTCGCCAAAAGAACCCGTGGCAACAATTTCTTTTTCTTTCCAACCAAAGTTATTTTCCAATACGCGCAAAGCAACCACTTTATAAAAACTATCGCTAGCCGCAAAAAAAACGGCCGACACTTTGCCTAGGACATAAGGTGTCGTAGTTTCTTCTTCAAACAAGGTCATTTCTTCATCCATGCCGACTCTTCTTTCACAAAAATATGTATTCCTAGGAATTGCACCTAGGTCCTTTTACTTATCAGTATCTGCCGCATTTTTTTGCGCAATCACCGTCGCAATTTCGTCAACGCGTTGTTGATTTGCTTGGTAAAATGCAGCATCTAATTCTTTAACTGCCGCAAAATACGCGGTCGCATCTTGGTCATTAACCACGGCAATTAAGCCCCGCCCAAACAATGCGCGCACAAATTTTGCATCACTTTGCAAGGCATCATCGTAAAAATCACTCGCTTGTTGGAATTCACCCAATGCCAGTAAGATATCCGCCAACAACGTGTTGACTTCAGGATCTTGTTTCATCTGGTCATGAGCCGTCAATGCATACACCAGCGCATGTTGGTAATCTTGCTGTTGCATCAAACTTTGCGCAATCATTACCAATGCATCGCGTTTCAACTTTTGGTCGGCAATTTGACTGAAGTACGTCACCGCCTTTTCATATTCTTCAGCTGAATAGTAGATATTTCCCAACGTATACAACAGCGTTTGTTGGGCTTGTTTATCGTGTTCAAAGCGTCCCAACGACTTCATCGCCAGTTCTTCAGCCTGTAAATAATCCCGTAATTCCGTTAAATGAATTGCGAGGTCATTGTACAAACGCCAATCATCTGGTTGCTGATCAATTTTCGCAACTAATTGCTTAATTGCTTGGTTTAATTCAGTTTCTCGTTTTTCACGTTCACCGCTCATTATCTTACCTCTCTAAATCATATCGGTTGCACTTTGGCTTGCGGCCAAGTAGTCCGTTTGATTCCGGATTACTTCGGTAAAATGCACATTATCATGTGTTTCCAAAATCGTTAACGATGTGTTACTGATGCCGCCACGCGCGCGCAGTTCAGCCAACGGTGTCCCAAGGAGTGCTCCTGTTCCTGCGGTAATCGCCGCCCCATGTGACACGAAAATCAAGTTAGCGTCATCATCATGACTAGCCACGGCTTCTTTAACCACTTCACCGAAGCGCACCATCACGCCTTCAAACGACTCAGCGCCGATTTGTGGACCATCCCATAATTCAGGATTATTACGAAAACCTTGAAACAGCACTGGATAACGCTCGGCAACCACTTCAAACTCCATGCCTTCCCAGTCACCTAGCGCAAATTCTTTCAAGCCACTTTTTAGCGAAATAGTTGGTCGACTTAACAAATATGGCCAAATTCCTAAAGCAGTTTGCCGGGCCCGTTTAATTGGACTGGCATATAAATGCGCAAAACGAATTTTTTCACCTTTTAAATATTGACCTAATTGTTTAATTTGTTCAAAACTCTCAGGCAATAACTCTGAGTTCCCGTTTGCACCTTGATAGCGCCCTTCAAGATTCCATTCAGTTTTACCATGTCGCACAAAATAGAGCTTAGTCACAGTTTTTTACCTCGTATCTCATAAACTCGGCTACCCGCCGGTTCCTGCATGAATATATCCTACTAAGTATATCATATGGGCTAACGACACTTAATACGAAAAAAGCAACTAAGCGTTAATTCGCGTTAGTTACTTCTTCAAGTATTTTATTGGTAGTGGTATATATGCCACTGTGCGCCAAGTAATTTACTGGCACGGAGTGGTCAAGTTTATTCAATCCCACTAGCGCAATCTATTTATCGCGACTGCGTAACTTCTTAAGTGTATGTGGTTGAATGGTTTGATTATCAACGATCAATAACGCAATCATCACAAACAAAATGTTACTTGATTTGGCATACGATGTGTAGCGTGGACGCCAATCATCGGCATACTTACTCTTAAAGTCCCGTAACCCCTGGAACGAATAAAAATTTGAACCAAATTGATAAACCAAATTGGCAACCCGTTCTTCCGTGAAACTGCGATAGTACATGCCGACATTAGCTAGTGGTGCCATCCCGAGATTGAAATCTTGATAACCTGCGGCGTTTGAATATTCAAACAACTTCACGAACAAGAAATCCATGACTCCCGTGGGGGCATCATCTCGGAAACGCATCAAATCAATCGAAGTTTCAACCCGGTTGTTAGTTGGCATAAAGTTGGTAAACGCATAAACTTCGCCAGCGCCATCACTCACGACCGCAATTGGCGCACGCTGCAAGTAGCTTTCATCGAAGAATCCTAATGAGAAGCCTTTTTCCTTGCGACTGTGCAACCACTCATCAGAAACAACCTGTAATTGATTAATAAATTCCGTCGAAAATGGTGGTTCAACAACTTCAAAATGGTGTTCGTCACGCTCAAAACGGTTAATAATCGTCCGTTCAGCTTTATGCCGCTTACCGACCAAGCTAAAATCTGGCAAGTCAACGTGCGCTTCCTCACCCATTTTGATGAAATTATAACCATATTCGTGGACGTACATGGCCACGTTTTCCGAAACTTCATAAAAGACGGGCGTGTAGCCAAGCTGGTCGCTATCGTGAATAAATTTTTCAATTGCTGCTTCCATATCGTCACTTTTTCCAAATGGATCACCCATCACAATTAGTTTATTGTTTCTCGGGCGATATTGCAGGACGACTGTATCTTCGCCGGCTGCGTTTTGGTAATAGAACAAATACTTATCCCCGAGAAACGCCAACTGACTATTCGCATTACCACCAAAATTGGTTAATACATTTTGCAAACGGTCGGCATCTAGTTCATCACCAAGAATGAGGCGACGCCCTTCTAAGTAACGTTCCAAAATTAACACAAATATGGCGACCACGACAATTGCCAACAATCCGCCCAACCAAATCTTAGACGATGGGAACAACACGAAATCCAAGTTGTGGTGATGGTGATGATGCTTGAACCCCGGTAGGCTATAAACCCCTAACACCACGTAAATGACGACCAAAGTTGCCCAAATGACACCATCAATCGTCCGCGCTTCCCACGAGTAAATGAATTGCTCACGGAACAAACGCGCCCGAATCAACCAGACCAGAATCATTAACAGTAACGTAAACGCCACTGACCATAATGAAACTTCGCGGGTGTACATGTAGCAACTCGTTAAGAACAACACAATCAACGCCGGGTACAGCGCCCGTTTAACTTGTGAAGCAATCCCACGCGCTACAAGTAGTAACAGGAATCCCAAGATGATACTTGGAAATTCCGAAATCAAATTAGCCGACCACGGATTTAACAAGTGCAACCAATGCCAGCGATCAAACGCATCCGGAATTGTCGCATACAAAATCATCATCACGCCGGAAAAATAGAGCAGTGCGCTGACAATGCGATGCCCGACCGTCATCACAATTTGATTAGGGACTTCGTTATAACGTTCATTAAATGACGCGCCAAAATTCTTAATCAGCAAAATCAAGCCAAAAGCAAATGGCACAAAATAGTAGGCAATACGGTATAACAGCAGCCACGCGACGGCTGCTTCACGCGGTAAGCCTAAGTCACTTAAGCCGATAATCATAATCACGTCAAAACTCCCAATGGAACCGGGAATCATTGATACAATCCCGATAATCATCGCAGCGACAAAGATTGGCATTACTTGATCCATCGGTAACGGCATCCCAATCATCCAACCAATGAACAAGAACAGACCGATGACACCCGTCCATTCCAAGATTGAAATCCCGGTTACCTGCATTTTGAACCTGGTTGTAATTACCGTTTTGTTAATCGTTGAGGTTACCCAAACAAATGGAATATACAAACTCCCACCTAACAACCAAATCCAGTACTGACTAACGTAGGCATTTGCATACCCTGTCCACACCATGATTAGTGCCACGATACTGAATAATGACAAGCCGGACATAATGAACATGAATAAGCGGGTTAAGGTTGCCGCAAAGTTCTTACTTTCAACCTTTTTACCATAAAATTCCGTCCGCAAGCCAACACTGACGAGCCCCCCGAAACCAGCCAAATTATTAATTGAATTAATAATCCAACTACTTTCAAACAAGTAAGCCTTCGTCATTTTATTCCCCAATGACTTGTTTAGTAACACATCGTACCCAATCATTGGCGAAACCGCTACAAGCCCCGCAATGATAATCGCACCGATTTTCCAAACTGGAATATCACCAAATTGAACCGCTAATTGACTTGGGGAAATGGTTTTACTGATTGATACAATTTCAACTAAGACTGCTACTGAAACTGCAATCAAAAAGATTGATTCAATCCACTTGGAGTATTTATGAAATATTGCTTCGATCTTCGCAATCATTTAGTATCCTGCATTTCTATAAAATTTGTCGCCATTTGGGCAAATAGCTGCGGATGTTGCCGGCCAAAAGAATGCCGCGCCGTGGGAATCAACATGAATTCACTGTCTGGAATCGCTTCAGCAATCTGGGCGGTTTCCGTGACTTTAATGGCATCCCGTTCCCCCGCAATCACTAAGGTTTTGGCCTGGATTTTTTGGAGTTCGTCCCACGCTAGCGGAACTGGTTTAACTAAGAGACTTTGCACGGCAGCACGTTGTTTAAACACTGGTACAACTTTCCCAACTAGCTGATTCCCATACCACCTAGTGACGTCGAAGGCATGTGTGAGTGCCCCGATGCCCGAAAGACTGACGTTCCCCGCATTTAACACCAATTTATCAACGAGCTTCGCAAAGCGGACTGCAAATACCATGGCGTAATTGGCTCCATCACTAAAGCCCACAATTGACACAGTTTTCAGTTGTTCTTGTTGTAATAATTCATACAAATCATGCGCCATCAAATCAAAGCTTAACGTCGCGGCGTGATTAGTTGATAGCCCCTGCCCCCGACTATCGACCACGATTACTTGAAACATCTGCTGATATATCGGCAGCTGGCGATCGAAATAATGGCGATTACCGCCATTCCCATGGAGTAATACCACCGTTGGCGCAGCTTTAGGGTATAAATCGTAGTGAATTTGTGACCCATCCGCAGTAACTAGTAGTTTTTCAACCATACACAGCCCCTTTCATTTGCACAAAAAGGACCCGGTTACGACGCCAAGTCCTTTTGCTTACTTACTAGATTTCTTACCATCCCAACGAGTGTAACCACCCTTTAAGATATAAATTTCTTTATAGCCCTTTGTCCGTAAACGGTTGGCTGCCCGCGTTGAAAAACGGGTTGTTGTATCATACAATAAGACAGGCTTATCCGTACGCAATGCATTATAACTTTGCCAAAAAACTGAGTATGGCAAGTTACGGGCACCCATAATGTGACCAGCTTTGTAGTCGTCTTTTTCACGTAAATCAACTAATTGACCGCCCCGAATCATTTCAGCGTATTCTTCTTGTTTTACAAACTTCGCTGAACGACGTCCTTGAATGAACCAGTATAGCATGTAAATGGCAAAGACCAAAATAATGAAGTACAAAATGTAATTAATCACAGTAACGTCCTCTTTCTAAATAACTTCTCAATCTATTATAACAAGCAAAAAAGGGCTAATCCAGTTCGATTGCCCTTTTTTAACTAATTAAATGATTATCCGCGAGCTAATGAGGCTGCACCAACAACCCCAGCATCGTTTCCAAGCTCAGCCAACTTGATCTTAGTTGAAGTCCGAACTGTTGGGAAAGCAAAGTTTTCAAAGCTTTGTTCAACCCGTGAGCGTAAAAATTCACCAGCAGCTGACACACCACCACCGATAACAACGGCTGATGGGTTCAAGATAGCTGAGAGGTTAGCTGATGCAAAACCAAGGTAGTAGGCAACCTTGTTAACAACTTCGTTAGCCAAGAAATCGCCTGAAGCAGCTAAGTCAAAGACGATCTTTGACGTAACTTCTTCACCGTTATCAACCAATGACTTAAGCTTTGAGTCACCAGCGTATTCTTCAGCAAAATCGTGAGCCAAGTGCACGACACCAGTTGCTGACGTGTATTGTTCTAAACAACCGCGGTTGCCACACGTGCAAAGGTAGCCACCTGGTTCAACGCAAATATGCCCTACTTCACCACCGGCACCGGCCACACCGTGAATCAATTTACCATTGGCAATCAAACCACCACCAACACCAGTTCCAAGTGTGATGAATGCAACGTCATCAGCATTGTTACCAGCACCACGCCATTGTTCACCTAAACCAGCCACGTTGGCATCATTATCAATTGATAATGTCAAACCAGTACCAGCTTCAATATCAGCTTTAACGTTTTGCTTGTGATCAGCATCCCAGTTCAAGTTAAAGGCACCTTCAACCGTACCGTTTTCACGATCAACTGTACCAGGAGTTCCCATCCCAATTCCGATGATACGATCCTTATCCAATTGGTACAAGTTAAGGTGGTGATTAATTGAATCGATAATGTCTGGAACAATGTGTGAACCATCTTGCAAGATGTTCGTTTGCACACTCCACTTTTGTTGGATTTCACCTTCTGCAGTTAAAATAGCGAACTTGATTGTCGTACCGCCCAAGTCAACTCCAATAAGTTTGTCTTTTGCCATGATTAAATAATTCCCTTTCGTTTTCGAAAATGTCTCCTCTGATGGAGCATCAATAATTATATTTTGCATGAATGTAAGCGCTTTTGCAAGCCCTTTTCACAACTTTTTGTAATCGTTTTCTTTTTGTGCGCTTTTACGGGCAAGATATGTTGGTTTCCACAACTAACTTTGCTAATTCATAAGAAAAAAGCATTCGGAGCATTCTTCCCCAAACACTTTTCTATCATAACTATAATTTTAAGCGCATTGCATTAATTGCCACGATTACGGTTGATAACGACATCAAGATCGCACCGACCATCGGATCAAGGCGGAAACCAAGCGGAATTAAAATACCGGCGGCTAACGGAATCGCAATCACGTTATAACCAGCTCCCCACCACAAGTTTTGCTTCATTTTGCGGTTGGTTGCTTTCGCTAATTTAATCAAGCTTGTCACATCCGCTGGATCAGATTTAATCAACACCACATCAGCAGCATCAATCGCAACGTCCGTCCCTGAACCAATCGCAATTCCTAAATCAGCTTGCGCTAGGGCTGGACTATCATTAACCCCATCACCAATCATCATTACGTGGCCTTTTTGTTGGTATTCTTTCACCAATTCAGCTTTATCTGCGGGCTTCAGGTGCGCTTGCACTTCCGTAATGCCCAAGACATCTGCAACCCGTTTGGCCGTTTGTTCATTATCACCCGTTAACATCACCGGCGTAATATTTTGGGCTTGCAAATCACGAATAAATTTAACCGCGGTCGCCTTAATTTCATCCCCTTGGGCAACGATTCCAACAACTTTGTCCATAGTTACTAAGTAGCTCACTGAGTTACCAGCGGCGGCTAGCTTGTTAAAATAATTTTGGTCATAGGCGATTTTGTGACTTGTCAGATAATCAACCGCCACAATCGCAAAGCGGTCGTTATTGAGCACCCCGGTAATCCCAGTTCCGGGAATATTTTCCAGTTCTGAACTCGCCATCAAGGCCACGTGCTGGGCTTTCGCCGCATTCAGTATCCCTTGAGCCAGTGGGTGCGTTGAGCCACTTTCCAATGTTGCCATAATTGCTAAAATATCGGCATCGCTGTATTCAGTTGTCACTGATTTGACGGAACGAACCTTGAAATTACCTTCCGTTAACGTCCCCGTCTTATCCATCAAAGCATATTTGATATCATCAATTTGTTCCAATGGTTCCCGATTTTGAATCAACAAACCATTTTGCGCGGCAATCGCCGTAAAGCGGGCAGTTACTAGTGGTACTGCTAGCCCCAACGCGTGGGGACAGGCAATGATAAACACCGTCACAGCAATTGGCAACGCGTAGGCAAATCCATTTACGAGAGTCCACACAAGCATTGCGGCAATACCGATACCCGTGGCCGCGTAGAATAACCACCCGGCAACTTTGTTCGCCAACGTTTCACTCTTACTTTGGTGTGATTGTGCCGTTTCCACCAGCTTTTGCACACGGGCAATGAAACTATCCGTACCAATACTCGTAATTTCGACTTCGATGACCCCTGAGCCGTTGATTGAGCCACCCAAGACGGTATTTTTCGTTTGCTTGATGACTTGGGTTGCTTCCCCAGTCAGCATGGCTTCATCGACCGTTGTTTGCCCGCTAACGACCAAACCATCGGCCGGAATACTTTCAGTCGCCTTAACGAGGACGTGGTCACCAACGTGCAACTGACTGACCGGCATGTCCATCGTGCTACCATCGCTGTGTACCATATGGGCTTGCTTTGGAATTAATTGTGCCAAACTTGAGACGGCTGAACCGGCCCGTGTGACAGCATTCATTTCCACTAGGTGCCCCAGCAACATAATATCAACCAAGGTTGCTAGTTCCCAGAAAAAGTCCATCACCATGGCGTGAGGTGCCATCGCATTCATCACAGTCGCGTAAACGCTATAACAGTACGCGACGGTGATTCCTAAAGTAATCAACATCATCATAGCTGGCTTGCGCGCTTGTAACTCACCTTTTGCCCCTGAAAAGAACGGCGTCCCGCCATAAAAGAAAATCACGGAACCAAGCGCTAAGACAATCCACTGCTGTGCCGGAATATCATGCAAGGTAAATGGCATGTTTAAACCCATCATAGGTGAAAGTAACAGCAAGGGAATCGTTAAAATTACCGAAACAATCAGCTTACGTTTCATGTTCCCCATATGCATCATATGGCCACCATGATTCATCATATCGTGGTCCATATCCATCCCGGCCATGTCCATGTCACCCATATTCATATGCTCGTGATTCATGCCCCCCATGTCGGCCATATCATGGTGCATATTTGGCATATCACCCATCTCGTCGTGGTGCATCGAATCCATGTCGTGATGCATGTGACTATGATCCTCATTTTCAGTACTTTGCGGATGTGCGGCCAAATCCGCAATCATTTTTTTCATTTCTTCATCTGTTGGTTTATGCTTTTTCATTTGCTTGCTCCTTGTTAGAATTATTGGTCGCTACATGACCAGTTGTTTTATTATGTTGGTGCTTTTCATTACATCCAGCTGGTAAACAATCACAGATAACTTCCTGTGGCGCCGTTACCAATTTGGCATTCAGTTTTGTGATTAGTTGGCTAATATCGTCTTGTGACAGTTCCACATCGTCGAGGGCCTCATTCAAACTAGTTCCCACCTTCATCGCACACATATCATGCATCAAGGCAGTCAACTGGCTAGTCATCGTGTCCGCCTCCTGAATCACTGGCCGATATTGACGATTACGCACCTCACCATCATCCACAATTAATGCTTTATTATGTAAGCGCGTAATAATTGTCTTCGTTGTCGAACTACTCCAATGCTTTTTTTCAGCCATGATTTGGACCAATTCGTTACTATTGGCCGCTCCGAGCGTCCATAAGACCCGCATCACCGCCCATTCGCTTTCAGCAATATTCTTCGTCATCAGCGCACCCCTTTCTAATCTACAAGTGTAATCTATACTTTTAGTTTACATTTATAGATTAAGAAAGTAAAGTATTAAACTTGGAAATTAACCACGAATATTCCGCATTTTATTTGGTATTAATGAAAATTCAATAATGCCAAATAAATTCAAAAAATGCCAAATGCAGTTTTACAAACGCCCTAGTGATTTTGCGGGTTTGCGATTAAGTACCCATTCTGCATATTAACGGAGTGTCTGGAAATTACTTGGCGGGCGCATCCTTTACACCACGACTGGGGATTCTCGCTGAAGATAAGATGAGGAGTCTTGGGGATTTATCCCCTAGACTCCCAGCTTATCTGAACCAACCAAGACAGACATCCAGCCTACAAGGCTAATCTAATCGCGTTAGGATTAGATTCAGTATTTTGTGCAACAAAATGCTGGGATGTTTTGCGTTGCCGGTTCGCAGGCATAAGCACAGACTGGCTTGGGAGGTTGCTTCCAGCGTGGTGCGCCAAGTAATTTCCATGCACGCAGTGGCCAAGTTTATTCAATCCCACGTCAGCCGGAATAGAGCCGCCAAAATCAGCATTTAAAACGCAAAAAACGGCGCCTCGACGTTTCCGTCAAAGACACCGCTTAATTTCAAAAACAATTATATGTTCAACAATTCTTCTTCTTTATCCTTAGCAATGGCATCAATATTCTTAATGCCGGCATCAGTTGCCTTTTGCACTTGATCTTCTAAATCATGTAAATCATCTTCAGTGATTTCGCTAGCTTTTTGTTGCTTCTTCAAAGTATCCATGGCGTCACGACGAACGTTACGCACGGAAACTTTAGCATTTTCAGCTTCACCCTTCACGTCCTTAGCTAATTCCTTACGACGTTCTTCCGTCAATTGAGGAATTACCAAACGGATTGAAGAACCATCATTTGATGGCGTCAAGCCTAAGTCAGAAGCGTAAATGGCTTTTTCGATTGCGTCCAAAGATGTTTTATCATATGGCGTAATCAAAAGCACACGGGCTTCTGGGACTGTGATTGAGGCCATTTGGCTAATTGGTGTCATTGCACCATAGTAGTCAGCTTGAACACGGTTCAAGATACCAGCATTGGCACGACCGGCACGGATGTTTTGCAAATCACGTTGCAAAGCGTCACCGGCTTTAGTCATGCGTTCTTTCGCATCAGTAATAATTGGGTTAGCCATTATTATTTTTCTCCTTTAACAGTTGTTCCGATATTTTCACCTTCAACAACACGCTTGATGTTACCTGTTTCGTTGAAGTTAAACACGATCAATGGCATATCAGTATCCATTGATAATGAACTAGCAGTAGAATCCATAACTTGCAGACCCTTGCTTAAAATTTCCAAGTGCGTCAAAGTATCAAACTTTTCGGCGTCTGGGTTAGTGCGTGGATCAGCTGAATAAATACCGTCAACCCCGTTCTTAGCCATCAAAATAGCATCGGCGTTGATTTCAGCTGCACGCAATGCGGCCGTCGTATCAGTTGAGAAGTATGGTGAACCAGTCCCAGCAGCAAAAATCACAATGCGGTTCTTTTCCAAGTGACGAACTGCCTTACGACGGATATATGGTTCCGCAATTTGGCGCATTTCGATTGAAGTTTGGACACGAGTTGGGACACCAACATTTTCCAAGCTATCTTGCAAGGCTAAGGCGTTCATAACCGTACCAAGCATTCCAATGTAATCGGCTTGTGAGCGTTCCATACCAAGTTCGGCACCCGCTTCACCACGCCACATATTACCACCACCGACAACGATAGCAATTTCAACACCGAGGTCGTGCACTTCTTTAATTTCTTCAGCAACTTGCTTCACGAAAATTGGGTTAATCCCACGGACTTGATCGCCGGCGAGGGCTTCACCACTCAACTTCATCAAAACACGTTTATACTTAATGTCTGCCATTTGATTATCTGCTCCTTTGATAATTCACTCTACTAGTTAAATCAAGCTACCTTCTTTTCTTAAAAAAAGAGGTGCGCCTGTTTGCGCGCCTCTTTCTAAAAATCGGTAAATTAGTTGATTTGGCTAGCAACTTCAGCAGCGAAGTCAGTAACCTTCTTTTCCATACCTTCACCAACTTCGTAACGTGTGAATGACTTCAATGAGCCGTTCTTAGATGCTACGAACTTAGCAACAGTTTGGTCGCCATCCTTAACGAATGGTTGGTCAGCTAATGAGATTTCAGCAAGGAACTTGTTCAAACGACCTTCAACGATCTTTTCCTTAATGTTATCTGGCTTGCCGGCCATGTCTTCAGCGTTCATTTGAACTTCTTTTTCGTGAGCAACTACATCAGCAGGTACTTCTTCACGAGAAACGTATTGTGGGTTGATGGCTGCAACGTGCATTGCAACGTCCTTAGCAGTTTCTGCATCGGCACCGTCAAGCAATACAAGTGATGAAATACGGCCACCCATGTGTGAGTATGCACCGAAGTTTTGGTCATCAGTCTTTTCAACAAGTTCAAAACGACGGAGTGAAATCTTTTCACCAGTGATTTGAGTAGTGTGGATGATCATTTCGTTCAAAGTTTCATCTTCGCTAACTTGCAATGCAAGCGCAGCATCAACGTCAGCTGGCTTGAGTTCAACGATAGCGTTTGCAACAGCGTGCAACAAGTCGTTAAATTCTTTGTTACCGGCAACGAAGTCAGTTTCTGAGTTCAATTCAACGATTGCAGCAGTGTTACCCTTAGATGCAACGTAAGTCATACCTTCAGCGGCGATACGATCACCCTTCTTGGCAGCCTTAGCCATACCTTTTTCGCGCAAGAAGTCGATAGCAGCTTGCATATCGCCTTCAACTTGAACAAGGGCCTTCTTGGCGTCCATCATTCCGACACCAGTCTTTTCACGTAATTCTTTAACTTGAGCAGCAGTAATAGCCATGAGTAGTTAAATCTCCTTAAGTTTATAATTTATATCGTATCTATTGTACCTTACTTTAGGCCAAAATAGCAGTCTAAAGTTTAATTCTGTCGTGCTTTTTTCATAAAAATAGGCCGCCACGCGGTTAAACCCCTAAAGGTTCAGCAACAAATGTGGTAGCCTACTTCATAATTAATGATTACTTAGCTGAGTTGTTACCTTCAACAACAGCAGCAATTTCTTCGATTGATTCAACTGATTGGTCTGCACCAAATGAGTTTTCGTCAACCTTGTCTTCACCTTGGTTACCTTCGATGATTGCATCTGCCATCTTAGCAGTGATCAAACGAACGGCACGGATAGCATCATCGTTTGATGGAATCTTAACGTCGATGTCATCTGGATCTGCGTTAGTATCAACCATAGCTACGATAGGAATGTTCAACTTGTGTGCTTCTTGAACAGCAAGTTGTTCCTTACGTGGGTCAACGATGAAGAGCAAGTCTGGAACCTTAGGCATATCAGCGATACCACCAAGGAACTTTTCAAGCTTAGCAGTTTGCTTAAGAAGTAATGAAACTTCCTTCTTAGGCAAGCGATCGAAAGTACCGTCTTCGGCCATAGCCTTGAGTTCCTTCAAACGTGCAATACGCAATTGAATAGTCTTCCAGTTAGTCAAAGTACCACCCAACCAACGGTGGTTGACGAAGTATTGACCGGCACGAGTTGCTTCTTCAGCAATCGCGTCTTGAGCTTGCTTCTTAGTACCAACGAAAAGCACAATTGCGCCATCCTTGGCTGCATCGCGAACGTAGTTGTAAGCTTGGTCAACAAGCTTAACAGTCTTTTGTAAGTCGATGATGTAGATACCGTTACGTTCAGTAAAGATGAATTCCTTCATCTTTGGGTTCCAGCGACGGGTTTTGTGACCAAAGTGGACACCGGCTTCAAGCAATTGCTTCATTGAGATTACTGCCATGAGTAATTTCCTCCAGAAATTTGTTTATTCCTCCCCTAGCCGCACTTGTCGCTGGACGATCGCTCGCAACCCAGTCAACATTAGCTAAGGTGTGAATTGGCTTTTTAACACCGAAAAATAGTTTATCAAATATTTACCGCCTGCGCAAGTCTTTTTTCTTATTTGCGGTGCGCGAAGCGTTGCACATCCACGCCATGCTCAGCGAGGTAGCCCACTTTCTTTTCCCGGAGTTGGTGTTTAAAGTGCCACTCAGCCGATAACGCATCATGTTTATTATCAAACGCTTCCGCATAAATCAATTCGAGGGGGTGTTTACTTTTTATTTTAGTGAATTTAGCCCCCTTAAATGCTTGGTGGGCTGCAAAACGTTTGCCGACGTCATCGGTAAAGCCCCCGTACAAAGTTTTGTCGGCAGCGAGGATGACGTAAAAATAATATGGTTTATTCGCCATATAAAGCCTCATGGACGTGTTTCGTGTATGATCCGTCAGCATTGTACACAATCAATGGTTCGAGGTAACGGACACCACCTGGGCGGCCATCTTTGATTGCTTCGACTAACACCATGTTAGCTTCGCGGTCAATTTTGGAATGCACCATCTGAATACGCTTAGGTGCCAAGCGGTGCGCGCGCAACTCATCAATCAAATCTAAGAAGCGATCGGGCCGGTGGACAAAATAAACCTTACCATTCGTCTTGAGTAATCGACTGGCCACATCCGTGATTGTTGCTAAATTGGTTTTGATTTCGTGGCGTGCGATGGCCAAGTGTTCATTCGGATTTTTTGTCGATTGAGGTTCATCCACAAAATATGGTGGATTACAGAGCACTGTTTCAGCGGCACTCGGCTTAATATGCTCGAGCGTATCGGCTAAATCAATATTCAATACGTTCATGCGCCCATCTAAATCATTCAAGACAATTGACCGTTGGGCCATGTCCGCCAAACGGGGCTGAATTTCCACTTCGGTAATTGTGCCGGCGGCTTTCTTGGCAAAAAACAGTCCCACTGCCCCATTGCCCGCACATAAATCCACTGTCAAACCATGACCACCTTTGGGCGCTTTGGCAAATTCGGACAGTAAGACGGCATCCAATGAAAAAGAAAACACCGCATCACTTTGAATTATTTTGACATCTTTACTATATAATTGATCAATCCGTTCGTCCGCATTTAATTTAATTTCTGCCATCTGATATTATTCCTTACTTGCTTTACTACCTGAAATTTTGCATACTTAACGTTAAATATGAATTACTTTTAAAAAGGAGTGTGAATATGCTTTATTCATTTTTGCGCGGTTTTGCTCGCGCCCTGTTATATATTATCAATGGAAAACCTCAAATTCGCAACTACGATAAATTACCCGAAGGTACTTATATCTTAGCCGGTCCACACCGGACTTGGTGGGATCCAATTTACTTTGCGTTAGCCGCGGCTCCATTGAAATTTAGTTTCATGGCTAAAATCGAATTATTCAAGAACCCCATCCTAAAATGGATTCTCGTTGGCGCTAATGCCTTCCCCGTTGACCGAGCTAATCCTGGTCCATCAGTGATTAAAACTCCCGTCAAGAACTTGAAAAGCGGCGATCTCGGCTTGATTATCTTCCCTAGTGGTTCGCGTCACAGTAACGACATCAAGTCTGGTGCCATGATGATTGCGAAATTATCTGGCAAACCAATCGTGCCCATTGTCTATCAAGGACCTTTGACATTTGGCGGCCTGTTCAAGCGTAACAACGTTGAGTTGAACTTTGGTGATCCCATTTACATCGATCGCCGTGACAAATTAACGGAAGCGCGCGTCGAAGAAATCGGAGCTCAAATGCAAACCGCCTTTGACGCCTTGGATAAAGAGCTGAATCCGGATTTCGTTTACGTTGACCAACACCCCGAAAAAGCGAAAATCCCCGAAGAATAACTGGTTACGTACCATGTTAACCACACGCATATTATAAATAAAAAGCCATGACTTAGCGTCGTGGCTTTTTTATTTATCTTACTTGTTGTTACGCATAGATGCCATAACTTGGTTCAAACGCTTTTGTGAAGGTGTTTGACCCATTGAAATCATCATTGAGCGAATCATGTCTTCGGAAATTGGTGGGTTCTTCTTCAAGTAAGTTTCCATATACTTACGAGCAATGAAGAAGCCAGCAACTAAACCGACAATCAAAGCAACGACAATTAATACGATTGCGAGCGCTGTATTCATGTCTTTTCTCCTACATTTTAAAGTTCATATTCTAGTTTACTTTATTCTAACACAGAAAAAAAGGGCTAATCGTCCCGTAGCCCTTTCTTTCGTTGAATTTCACGTACTTTTTCAGGGGTAACTTCTTTGCCGTTATCGTCGAAGACTTGCATCATTTCAACTTGTGAACGGAAAGACTTCCGAAAGTTTTCCAAAAACTCTTCACGCAATGCTTGCCGTTCCAGTTCTTCACCTTCAGTTAAGCCTTCTTTTTTACGTTTTGCACCTAATTCGTTAATTCGTTGGCGTAACTTTTCTGCTTCCAAAGTCAGGACCTCCTATTGTTATTAATAGACTGAATTCCGGTATAAGCCAACCACTTTACCTAAAACCGTGACATCCGTCAAAATAATTGGCGCCATCGTGTCGTTTTCCGGTTGTAAGCGGAAGTGATCACTTTCCTTGAAGAAGCGCTTAACAGTTGCTTCATCCGTGTCGGTCATTGCGACCACAATATCACCATTATCAGCATGATCTTGCTTACGGACGATGACCTTATCACCATCGAGAATACCAATATTAATCATTGATGTTCCCCGCACGTTGAGCATGAATAAATCGCCATCATACGCTTCTAAATCACTAGGCAATGGAAAGAACTCATTCGTCCGTTCTTCAACGGCCAAGATTGGTTCCCCTGCCGTAACGACCCCTAAGACCGGAATCTTACCTGGCGTTGCTGAAACCCCAAGCATTTCAAGGCCTGGTGGTGTGATTTCAATCGCCCGGGGTTTTGTTGGATCCTTTTTTAAGTAACCCTTTTTTTGTAGGCGGTCAATATGGCCATGGACCGTTGATGTTGATGATAAGCCGACCGCTTCACCAATTTCACGGACTGTTGGCGGATAACCTTTTTGTGATTGCTTCTCATAAATAAATCGAAGCACTTCCATTTGTTTGCTTTCGCCGCGTACCATGCGATCACCTCTTTCACTGTTTTCAGTTCATCTATTATTTATAGTATACCGAATAGTGAAGAACATTTCAAACGAACGTTCGTTATTTGTTCGATATTTTTTGCATAAACAGCTAATACTCGTTCTAAAATTACGAACACGTTAGCTTTCAGCGTCCTCAAGTACGTAATCGCTGTAGTAAGTCTCGATAAATTGTTCGAGGTTCATTGGCTTAGCTGGCAAAATTTGGCGACTATTAACTTCTGGGTTCCCCGTAAAGGTAATTTCATCAATTAATTCATAAACATCAATCACTTTGCCAACAACATCATACACTTTTTGCCCGTCTTCTTCATACGCTGGACTAAGTTGTGTCTTTTCGGCTAATTCCCGCAAGTAAGCCACGTCTTCAGCCTGTGTTTCATCTAAATCTGCCAAAAAAGTAATGACATCAAAAAACGGTTCTGGTTCATTGCCAACCATCGATTGCGTCACAATCGTAACTGCGTGTGTACTCATAAATTTTTCCTCTTCTTTTTAAATGTTGCTTCTATAGTTTCCAGCGTGGTGCGCTAAGTGATTTACTATTTATTCTAGCGCGGGATTTGGATATGTGTCTCAGTTCGATTCCCACTACGAGGCTGGAACCAGTCTGGACACCGTGATGGAAGACAAGCATTTGAAGCCACAGTGCGGTCTTCAAATGTTTGCGAAGCTTGGTTCGCTAACGCGGTAACCATCTTCACAAATCCATAATCAGTAACCAAACCCGTTACTGATTATGCCATCACGGTGCGAGCTAAAGTCCAGCCTCTTCGTTAATTTGAGTAGGCAGTCTGACTAGTAATATGCCCTAATCCTTGTCGCTGCAAGTTTAGCAGTAATCAATAATTCCACACTTATCTAGCGGAGTGACTGAAAATCACTTTGTGGCCGGCAGGCTTTACACCGAAATGGGACGTGACACCACGTGTCGGGTTTGTCGCTGAGGGTAGAGCCGACCGGGCCTTATTTGTCCAGCGTAGCTACAAATGTGAGCAGTCTTTTGGCTTTAGCCATTAGACTGCCAGCTATCCCGAATTGCCCAAGACAGACATCCAGCCTGCAAGGCTAATCTAATCGCGTTAGGATTAGATTCAGTATTTTGTGCAACAAAATGCTGGGATGTTTTGCGTTGCCGGTTCGCAGGCATAAGCACATACTGGCTTGGGAGGTTGCTTCCAGCGTGGTGCGCCAAGTAATTTACTGGCACGCAGTGGCCAGTGGCCAATTTTATTCAATCCCACGTCAGACGAAATGGGGCCCACACTTTGCTAACAAAGTGTGCAAAGAAAAAGGATTCGCATCACTGCAAATCCTGATTCACTGTTAATTAAGCTTCGAAGTTGTCATCATCGTCGAGGAAAGTGTTCAACACCTCTTCAACCATTGCCCATTCTTCGTCGTCTTCGATTGGTTGCAAGTCGCCTTCAGTTGCTTCGCCGTCTTCATCAGGGTTAAATGCAAAGGCTTGGATATCAACTTCTTCGTCTTCTTGAGTACCTTCTGGATAAAGCAAGATGTATGACTTACCGGCAAACTTGTTGTCAGTATCGTCTTCATCAGCAGTAAATGTAAACAACACGTTAAAGAGTTGTTCCGCACCATCTTCATCAACTAAGGTGATTTGTTGTTCTTCTGGTTCTTGAGCCATGGGGTTTCTTCCTCACTATTTCGTTAATTTACCGTTAGCATCCAAATAATTTTGGAGAATTAAGCTAGCGGCGAGTTTATCAATAACTTGCTTGCGTTTCTTACGCGAAGTATCAGCTTCTTCAATTAACATGCGTTCCGCTTCAACCGTTGTTAAGCGTTCATCGATAAAATCGACGGGCAAGCCAAAAGTTTCGACTAATAAATCACCATAAGCCTTGGATGCCTCAGCACGAGGTCCCAAGCTGTTGTTCATGTTCTTTGGTAAACCCAACACAAAACCAGATGGCTTGTATTCAGCAACCAATTCTTTCATTCGGTCAATTCCGAATTCTTTTTCATCCTCATTAATGCGGATGATTTCCACGCCCTGTGCGGTCCATCCCATGATATCACTAACCGCAATTCCGACCGTGCGTGAGCCGATGTCTAATCCTAGTAAACGACTCACTTACTCAAGTAACTCTTCACAAGCTCTTCGATGATTTCATCGCGCTCGTGCTTACGAATTAAATTACGTGCATCATTCAAACGTGGGATGTAAGCAGGATCACCAGAAATTAAGTAACCAACAATTTGGTTAATTGGGTTATAACCCTTTTCTTCGAGTGCCTTGTATACCGTTTGTAATGTTTCATGCACGTCTTTGGGTTGTTCATTGCCAAAATTGAATAAGGCTGTCTTGTCTAACGAACTCATTTGGCTACCTCCAGACAAAAAACTTTGATATTTGTAATTGTAAACGTAATCATAAGTAAAGTATAGCCCAATCGCTTAGGATTACCTTTCATTTTGATTACAAAAGATTGAAGATTTAGTGTTCTGCCAACCAATCGTGAGCAGCCGTCAACGCAGCTTGAATCCCAGATGGGTTCTTACCACCGGCTTGGGCCAAATCAGGGCGACCACCACCGTTACCACCAACAAGTGGCGCAACGGTCTTAATCAAATCACCAGACTTCATCCCCGCTTTAATTGCGGCTGGACTCATCGCAACAATCAAGTTGACCTTATCTTCACCAGTGGCGGCAATTAAGACCAACACATCTGAAGAATTATTTTCTTTCCATGAATCAGCCATTGAACGCAATTGATCCATACCAGAAACTTCCAGTTGTGCAGCAATTAAGCTGTGACCATTGACGTCTTCAGGATTATCAAAGATACTTGCCGCTGCTTGGTTAGCCAACTTAGCTTCTAAGCTGTTAACTTGGCGTTGCAATTCCTTCAATTGGTCTTGCAAGGCGGCCACTTTGACTGGTGCGTCTTTTAGTTGTGGCGCTTTAACAGCATCCGCAATTTGTTGTAATTCATTTTCGTGTTGCTTCATCAAGTTAAATGCTGCAGTTGAAGTGACGGCTTCAATCCGGCGAACACCGGCACCGATTCCTGATTCACCAACAATCTTGAATAAACCAAGTTCACTGGTGTTATCAACGTGGGTTCCACCATCAAATTCAGCATTAAAGTCACCGATTGAAACGACCCGGACTTTTTCGCCATATTTTTCGGTAAAGACGGCCACGGCACCAAGCTTTTTAGCGGATTCAATATCAGTTTCGACCCATGAAACTTTCAAGGCTTCTCCGATTTTATCGTTGATCAATGCTTCGATTTCATCAAGCTTTTCAGCTGGCACAGCACCATTGTACGTAAAGTCATAACGCAAGTATTCCGGTGTCACCAATGAACCAGCTTGGGTTGTGTGGTCACCTAAAATGTTCCGCAATGATTGATCCAACATGTGCGTAGCCGTGTGGTTTTTAGAAACTTTCAAGTGGAACTCGCGGTTAACATCTAACTTGTAGGTGTCCCCAGCCTTGATTTCTTTTAAGACCTTCACAGTGTGCAAATGTTGGCCATTTGGTGCCGTTTGGACATCTTCAACTTCGGCCACAACTTCACCATCAGCATTAATAACAGCCCCGCGGTCAGCAATTTGACCACCCATTTCAGCATAGAATGGAGTCTGATCGAAGACAACTTGAGCCATCATACCGGCAGTGGCATGATCAGCTAATTCGCCATCAACAATTACGTCTTTCAAGATGGCGGCATCAACCGTCAAATCAGTCCAACCGACGTACTTAGATTCGGTGTGCAAATCAGTCAACAAGACGTTTTGGACACCCATTGACTTCATGTCAGCCCGGGCAGCCCGCGCACGATCACGTTGCGCTTGCATTTGGGCATCAAAGCCGACGCGATCAACGTTCAAGCCTTCATCTTGCGCGTATTCTTCAGTCAATTCATATGGGAAGCCGTATGTGTCAGAAAGCTTAAAGGCAACTTCACCAGGAATCGTGCCTGCATCTTTTTCTTTGACATCCGCAATCACCCCATTCAACATCTTCAAGCCGTCACTCAAAGTCGCGTTAAAACGCTTTTCTTCTGCCGCAACGACGCTTTCGATGTATTCAGCATTTGCCAAAACTTCTGGGTAATATGATTCCATGATGTGACCCACAACTGGCACAAGTTGCGTCAAAAATTCGCCGTTAATGCCTAGTTTACGACCATGCAAGACTGCACGACGGAGCAAACGACGGATAACATAGCCGCGACCTTCATTTGATGGTAAAGCACCATCTGAAATGGCAAATGTAACCGCCCGGGCGTGGTCAGCGATAACCTTAAATGACACGTCAGTCAAGGCATCGTCACCATATTTCACGCCGTTTCCCATTTCTTCGGCTTTGTGAATAATTGGGAGGAATAAATCAGTTTCAAAGTTAGTACGGGCGTGTTGGAAAACTGAAACAACCCGTTCAAGTCCCATCCCCGTATCAATGTTCTTGTGGGGCAGTTCTTCATACGTGTTTTCTGGGGTGTGGTTGAATTGTGAGAACACAATGTTCCAGATTTCGAGGTAACGTTCATTTTCACCACCGGGGTACATTTCAGGATCTTCATCAGGGAGATCTTGGAATTCTTGCCCACGATCATAGAAAATTTCCGTATCGGGACCTGAAGGACCTTGACCAATATCCCAGAAATTATCTTCAACTTCGTAGATGTGGTCCGCTGGCATCCCAGTTTCAATCCAAATCCGCTTGGCATCTTGATCTTCGGGGTAAACTGTCGCATACAGCTTTTCAGGATCCATGCCATACCATTCAGGTGATGTCAACAGTTCCCATGCCCAAGGAATCACTTCTGGTTTGAAGTAATCGCCAATTGAAAAGTTCCCCATCATTTCAAACAAGGTGTGGTGACGCGCTGTGTGCCCCACGTTTTCAATATCGTTAGTCCGAATTGACTTTTGGGCGTTGGTAATCCGCTTGTTTTCAGGCACAACTGAACCGTCGAAATATTTCTTCAACGTTGCGACCCCTGAGTTAATCCATAACAATGTTGGATCATCCTTTGGAATTAATGATTGTGATGGTTCAATGCTGTGGCCCTTTGATTCAAAGAACTTTAAAAACATTGAACGAATTTCTGCTGATGATAATTCTTTCATCGATAAATATCCTACTTTCCAAAAATAAATTAATCGTATCACACCCTTCTCGGCGCCTAGTTTAACACTAAATACCGCAAAGAACGTAAAAAAAGACCCCTGCCTACAGAGACGCGACCCACGTGGTACCACTCTGCTTGCAACGATCTTGATCGTATACCTCTTAAGCTCGTTAACGCTGAGAAACGGTACCATTGCTGATACATAACAAGTGAGAGCATCGATGTGTTGAATTCGTTTCTCACAGCAACCGAAACGTTTCTGAAAATCCTTTGACACCAACATATTCACTGTCTAATATAATAACATTTTTTGCTGAAAATTAAAGTATTTTATTCACCGCTTAATGCTACGTGATTAATCTTTAACCAAGATTTCGCGATCAACCAATTCTTGAATGTAAAAATGGAATTGTTGCGTCAACACTTCACTGTTCTTGTGCGTGAAAATGTTGATCACCGTGTTGCCAAGGGCATTCACCGTTTTCATCTTAAAACCAGATAAATCTTGGGCAAAGACAATCTTTAACTTGAACGAGGCGTTAAATGCTTTGTTTGGTTCCAATTGACGCATCAATTGGTATGCCCCTGAATTTTGTTGAATGAAACCAGTATCCATTAGTGAATACTTCTTAATACTTGGGTGGACTGAGTATGTATCTGTGTCACCCAATAATTGAACTTGTTTATCAAAAGCCATAATTGCTTAACTCCTTATCGTCGCTTTAATTTAAAATTTATTAGTTTTGTTCGCCTTGAGTGGTGCCGGATGCCAGTGTAGTGGTTAGTGTGATGCTAGCGTTATAAGCCACTACGTGCCTGGAAATTGTTTGGCGCACCACGCTGGAAGCACATGTTCAAGCCAAAGTGCGGTCTTGAACAACTCGGATAAGCTGGGACTCTACGGGAATAAATTCCCTAGACTCCTCATCTTATCCTCAGCGGGAATATGTGTTTCACACATATTCCCCCAGTCGCGGTATAAAGGCTGCCGCCCGCCAACCAATTTCCAGACACTCCGTTAGTTAGGTGTTCGCTTCAAACATTTGCTTGTGACTACAAACGGCCACAATACAAACATTTTTCAAGAAATACCATAGCTAACGGGGCATAATACATCAATACATATGACTAACAAACCAATTTATTATACTTTTTATTATAACTAAAAAAGCTCGCTAAAACAGCGAACTTTTTGTGAATTCCTATTTAATTTGCGGGAATTTGTCTGATTACCCAGCCAAATCACACATTTCTTCAGGCTTGCTTGGTTTTTAGTGCTTAAGCGCCACAATATCTGACAAGAAGCGCATTTCGCCATCTAAATCCATGCCGTACCCAACTAAATAATCGTTAGGGACTTCCGCACCAACGTAGTCAGCTTCAATGTCGACGGAACGACCAGCCTTCTTATCGACGGCAACGACTGATTTAACTGATTTGGCACCCAGCTTAGTAAATTCCTTTACCAAGAAATCCAGCGTCAAACCGGTATCGATGATTTCATCAATCAAAATAATGTCGCGATTAATGATGTCCTTGCGCACATTCACTTCAACTTTTAAATCACCAGTTGAGGCACCGTGGGCGTAACTTGAAACATCAACATAGTCAAATTCAAATGGCATATCGCCGAGTTCACGTAATAAATCAGCCGTGAACACAATTGCGCCCTTCATGATTGGTACCATAATTGGTGTAATTCCTGCATAATCGTGTCGAATTTTGTCAGCAACAACCTTCACGGCTGCCGCGATTTCGGCTTGCGTCATCACAACGCGATCAATCCGTTCATCCATAATTAAACACCTTTTATCTATTATTTAAGTAAACCCAAACGCTTGAAAATGCCATCCACGTTTTGCAAGTGGTAATGATAATCAAATGCATCATCGATGTCGGCTGCTGACAAGTATTGTGTCACTGTGTCGTTTGCTTCGACCAATGGGCGGAATTGAATTTGTTCGTCCCATGAGCGGGCCGTCAATGGTTGCACGGTGTCGTAGGCCGCTTCACGACTCAAGCCAGCATCAACTAACTTAAGCAATAAGCGTTGGCTGTAAATCAAGCCGTACGTGCGATCCATGTTTTTGAGCATCGTGTCAGGGAAAACTTGGAGATTCTTCAAGATACCCGTGAAACGGTGCAACATGTAATCAATCAAACTCGTCGTATCTGGCAAGATCATCCGTTCGGCACTGGAGTGTGAAATATCACGTTCATGCCATAAAGTAATATCTTCCATCCCCGTAATCATGTGACCACGCACGACCCGCGCCAAACCAGTAATATTTTCAGAACCGATTGGGTTACGTTTGTGCGGCATTGCTGAAGAACCCTTTTGGCCTTTGCCAAAACCTTCTTCAACTTCATGAATTTCAGAACGTTGTAATGACCGAATTTCCGTGGCAAAGTTTTCCAAGCCAGTGGCAATCAAGCCCAATGTGTTCAAGTAGTCGGCGTGTAAATCACGTGGCAATACTTGTGAACCAACGGGTTGTGGTGTCAAGCCAAGTTCAGCCATCACGTCTTCTTCAACTTCCATTGGCACATTGGCAAATGTTCCCACGGCGCCTGAAAGCTTACCAGTTTCAACGGCTTTGGCAACACGTTCAAAGCGTTCGATATTGCGGAGGGCTTCAGAGTAGAAACGGGCGACTTTTAAACCAAAAGTCGTTGGTTCGGCATGCACACCATGTGTCCGCCCCATCATTACTGTGTCTTTGTATTTCAAAGCCATTTCAGCAACAACGTTTTTGTATTCTTCAAGATCTTCACGAATGATTTCGTTAGCTTCCTTCAAACGATAGCCTTGGGCTGTATCCACCACATCAGTACTCGTCAAGCCGTAGTGAATCCACTTACGTTCGTCGCCTAATGATTCAGAAACATTCCGGGTAAAAGCCACAATATCGTGCTTCGTTTGCGCTTCGATTTCCGCAATGCGCTCAACATTGTAAGTTGCCTTTTCACGAATTGCTGTAACATCTTCAGCAGGGACGTGGCCTTGTTTTGACCATGCCGCTGTCGCTGCGATTTCAACTTTTAACCAGCTTGCGTATTGATTATCTAAAGACCAAATGTGCGCCATTTCTGGGCGTGAATACCGTTCCAACATTATTTAGTTTCTCCTGTCCATACGTCCAACAACACATTGGTTTGGTCACGATCTGGACCTACTGCAAAGGTTGCTAAGTCAACACCAACAAGTTCTTCAATCCGTTTCAAGTAATTTTGCGCGTTAACTGGTAAGTCTTCACGTTTCGTTACTGCGGTAATATCTTCTGTCCAACCAGGTAATTCTTCGTAAACTGGCTGAACGCGTTCCAAGTCCTTAAAACTAGCTGGGTAATACTTAATAATTTCCCCATCTAATTCATAAGCGGTCGCAATCTTCAAAGTTTCAATGCCCGTTAAGACATCAATACTGTTCAAAGCTAACTTAGTCAAACCAGATACGCGGGCAGAGTGACGCATAACAACTGAGTCAAACCAACCAATCCGGCGAGGACGGTGAGTGTTAACACCGTATTCATGACCAACTTCACGAATGTGATCACCAATTTCATTTAACAATTCGGTTGGGAAAGGACCTTCACCAACTCGTGAAGTATAGGCCTTAGCCACACCCACAACTTCAGTAATCATCGTTGGGCCAACCCCAACACCGGTTGTAACACCACCGGCGATTGGGTTTGATGAGGTTACAAATGGATAAGTTCCATGATCAATATCCAACATCACCCCTTGCGCGCCTTCAAACAGCACCTTTTTACCAGCCTTAAATGCTTCATCGACAACATAAGCCGTGTCAGTCACATATTGCTTCAATTCTTGACCGTATGCATAATATTCTTCAAACAAGGCATCGGCATCAAGTGGTTCGTGATTATAAATTTTTGTCAGCAAGACATTCTTTTCAGCGACTACGGTGTTTAAGCGTTTCCGCAAAGTTTCCGCATCTAATAAATCCGTCACCCGAATTCCTGTCCGCGCCATTTTATCAGTGTAGGCTGGGCCAATACCGTTACCAGTTGTCCCAATCTTATCACCTTGTTTAGCTTCTTCTTGTAAAACATCAAACAATTTATGGTATGAGAACAGCACTTGTGCTCGGTCAGAAATCCGTAAATTTTCTGTTGGCACACCTTGTGAACGCAAGTATGCTAATTCTTCCAAGACTGACTTAGGATTCAAAACTGTCCCGTTACCAATAACGGCGAGTTTGTGAGCATCAAAAATCCCAGATGGAATTGAACGTAATTCGAATTTCTTGCCATTAAAGACAATTGTGTGACCAGCGTTATCACCACCCTGGTACCGCACGATAACATCTGCATCTTGCGCGAGAAAGTTTGTAATCTTTCCCTTACCTTCGTCGCCCCATTGACTACCTACTACTACGATTCCTGCCATAATTTGTTTGTTTTCCTCCGATATTCAAAATAAACCTTTATAAGAATAACGCATCCTCTACTAATTCGCAAGTTTAATGTTCGGTTTTTCATTTGTTTTTCATAAAAAGGTCGAAAAACATTCGCATAAGCTTGTGTTTTTCGACCTTCTTACATAAACATAGCGGTAAAACATGAACAATCAGCCGTTTTTCGTAGTTAATCGATATACATCACGGACAATCATCAATTCCTCATTTGTTGGAATTAACAAAACCTTAACCGCTGAATCTGGTGTCGATAAAACTAGCTCTTTACCACGTTGGCTGTTCGCTTGGGCATCCAGGTGAATGTTCATAAATGCCAACCGATCAATAATCATTTGACGTAGAATAGCTGAATTTTCACCGACTCCGGCGGTAAATACCAAGGCATCAACTCCGCCCATCTTCGCCACATATGAACCGACAAAGCCGACAATCCGGTCCACAAAAATATCCATTGCTAATTGCGCACGCGGATTAGTTGCCATCGCGTCTTCAATTTCGCGCGAATCTGATGAAATACCCGAAATCCCTAACAAACCAGATTCCTTGTTCAGAATTTCAATCATTTCATCCGTCGTTTTACCCATTTGTTTTTCCAAATATGAAACTAATGACACATCGATGTCACCAGCACGTGTCGCCATTGTTAGCCCAGCTAATGGCGTAAAGCCCATTGAGGTATCAAATGCTTGCCCATCCTTGGTCGCCGTAATCGAACAACCCGCACCTAAGTGTAAGGTAATGATTTTTAAGTCGGCGTAAGGCTTGTCAATAACGGCTGCAGCCCGATGACTCACATAGTTGTGTGAAGTACCGTGAGCCCCATATTTGCGCGCTTTATACTTGTCGTAAAAATCATATGGCAAGCTGTAGCGATAATTAACTTCTGGCAACGTCTGATAGAACGCCGTATCAAACACCGCCACGGACGGTACATCTGGCAACAATTTGTGCATTGCCCGGATCCCCATGGCCGCTGACGGATTATGCAATGGCGCTAAATCAATCAACGCTTCAATCTTATGTAACACTTCGTCATCAATCACGACTGACTGGTCAAAGAAATCACCACCATGCACAACCCGATGACCAATCCCCTTAATTTCCGCATAATCAGCAATGATTTTATATTCTAACAAAGCCTGCAGTAGCAAATCGATGGCTGCGTGATGGTCTTCAATATCCAACACCTTTTCAACCTTTTGCCCGTCGCCGTACTTTAATGTGAAAATTGAATCCGTTAGACCAATCCGTTCAACTTGCCCTTTACAAATAACCTCTTCGGCTGGCATGGCTACCAACTGAATTTTTAATGATGATGACCCAGCGTTCACCGCAATGATTTTTTTCATTTCTATCTCCCGTTACTTATCATAATTATTAGCGCCAATTCTCATTTTAACGTAAGCGCTTTCAAAGAGCTAGTGGAAAATTAATTAGTTGTGGGTTGGTTGAGTGTTGTTGCCACTGCATGCCTAGAAATCACGTGGTGCACTACACTGGAAGCACATGTTCAAGCCAAAGGGCGGTCTTGAACAACTCGGCTAAGCTGGGAGTCTAAGAAATAAATTTCTAAGACTCCTCATCTCATCCTCGGCGCTGATACATGCTTCGCATATATCAGCCCAGTTGCAGTGTAAAGGCTCCGCCCACCACGTGATTTCCAGACACTCCGTTAGTTTGCAAAAACCACAAAATAACAACACCAAATACTTTCTGGTCGCCTTGCAACACCGCCCCACTTCACTGATATGCAAAAATAACAACACCAAACACATAACGGGATAAATCCCAACACTTTTACAAAGTCGCACCTTGTATTTGTCGGGCTTTGTGAAATTTCTAAATACGTGGAAATAAACATTATTAAAGTTTTAACTGAAAAAAATGCCGCGCTAACTACGAAATGAAAGCCAACCATAAAATCTTGCGGTTAGGGCATAATTTCTCCCTGCCCTAAAATAATTTCAACGTCAAAAAAAGGATGATTCTCAAAAAGAAAATCATCCTCGTTTACTTATTATATTAATCTTCGTCAGGTTCCACTTGTTGTGCGGGGAATTCCGTTATTTCAAACTCATTGATATAAGCATTTTCATAATCCAACGCTTTAATCTCAAAGTTTGCAACTCGCATCACATCACCCGTGCGGAATTCTGGTTCTTGGTTCAAGACATAACCCGTTAAAGTAACAGCTTCGTCTTCTTCCAATTCCTTAATGCTGACATCGAAGTGGCGTTCAAAATCATACAGCGTAATCTTACCGCTGACTTTGTATTTATTGTTACCAAGTTTTTCCACGTAGTCATCGGCCACGTCATCAATTTCATCACGCATTGAACCAAATAATTCTTCGTAGATGTCTTTGTCGGTAATTAAACCAGACGTACCACCATATTCGTCAACCACTAAAGTGATGGGTGTCCGTTTGGCGACCATTAATTTCAAGACATCGTGGACGTCCATGTTCTCAGGTACCGCTGGAATATCACGCATTACACGCACAACTGGCGCTTCATCGTTAATGCGGGCTTGGCGCAACAAGTCATATGAGTAGACGTAGCCAATCACCTTATCCTTGTCACCATCCGCGGTAACTGGGAAACGGGAATACCGTTCTTGTAAATACAAATCCAAAGCTTCCCGAGTTGTCGTGTCAACGTCGACCACGACCATTGAAGTCCGGTCAATCATGATATCAACCGCCACTTTATCATTCATGTCAAAAGCACGTTCCATGAATGTTAAATCTTCTTCATCAAGTTCACCTGCTTTAGCTGCGCTCTTTGACAATGACAAAATTTCAGTTTGTGAATAAATGTCATCTTCTGTCGCCGTTTGGTAACCCAACATGTGCGTAATCCCATTTGCAAACCGATCAAGAATGAAAATCAATGGGTACAACACAATGTGGAAGAACCGCACTGGTCGTACAATGAACAGCATCATCTTAACTGGTTCAGCAATCGCGATATTCTTTGGCACCAAATCAGTGAAAACCGCGTGAATTACTGTAAAAATCAAAATGGCTGCTATTGAAGCTACCCCGTGCGCAATCTCAGCAGGCAATAAATGACTGTTGATGATCGCAGACGCAATTGTATCTTCACCAAGCCACCCTAAGATCAAACTCGTTAACGTAATCCCCACTTGTGCAGTGGAAAGATATTCCGTTAGGTGTTCAGTCATATGAATGGCTGCATCGATATTCTTTGTTGAACCGTGTTTATCAGCCTTCATTGCTTTCAAAGCACTAACCCGAACTCGGACAAGTGAATATTCAGTTAAAGTAAATAAAACAGCTAAAAGTAAAATCACAACAATTACGATAATTTGCGTGATATAGGACGGACCAGATTCCAAAGCGGTAAACCTCTTTTCGTATTTAAAATTTTAAAATATTGTAATAAACATTATAGCATGTAGGCAACGGTGAAAAAAAGCGAGAGTTACAAAATTAATGCAGTAAAAACAAACAACTCAGGCCAACGTTTTTTGCGTTAAGCGCGCAATTGCCTTGGCGTGAAAATATGTCGTGACGCAACAAAATAAAAAGTCGCATCTCAAATATCAGATGTGACTCCTTCGCACTAAATAGCTTGTGGTTACCCCAGTAAACATGATATTAACCCACCGGAAATTTATTTTTCTTTTTCTGGCCGATCTTTACCCTCTTCAACTGGTAATTCATAATAATCGCCGATGAAGCGAAATGCTGAAGCAATATACAAATATTCCTCACCCTGTTCATCGACAACAACAACTAATTCATGTGAGCCCTGTTTAACTCGACGTAACGCGTCATAAGCAACTCCATACTTGAAGTTCGCATATGATTCATTCATAAATCTTGCTTTCATTACCTTACCAGCTTCTTTTTTTGACTTACCTATAATCATACACGTTTTTACCCTAAAAAGCGAATCACCGTCCTCCACGGGGAATTTGGCGGTGTCATTCTGAAGAGATACCCACTACATGTCTGGGAATTACTTGGCGCACCACGCTGGAAGCAGCCTCCCAAGCCAGTCTGTGCTTATGCCTGCGAACCGGCAACGCAAAACATCCCAGCATTTTGTTGCACAAAATACTGACTTCTTACCTTACATTAGCTAAATCCCAAGCAAACCGTTATTAATGTTTAATCCGTTAGTTTTTTCGGTTTGCGGTTTTGCGATTGCGGTATTCTGCAAACTAACGGAGTGTCTGGAAATCACGTGGTGGGCGAAGCCTTTATACTGCAACTGGGCTGATATATGCGGAGCATGTATCAGCGCCGAGGATGAGATGAGGAGTCTTAGAAATTTATTTCTTAGACTCCCAGCTTAGCCGAGTTGTTCAAGACAGACATCCAGCCTGCAAGGCTGATCTAATCGCGTTAGGATTAGATTCAGTATTTTGTGCAACAAAATGCTGGGATGTTTTGCGTTGCCGGTTCGCAGGCATAAGCACTGACTGGCTTGAACATGTGCTTCCAGTGTAGTGCACCACGTGATTTCCAGGCACACAGTGGCAACAACCATACTCAAACAAACTATCACCGAAAAAAACAAAAAAATAACGTTGAATCGCGAAGGATTCAACGTTATTTAATCGAAATTAATTACTTAGTTTCGCGGTGCAAAGTGACCTTACGATCACGTGGGCAATACTTGTTTACTTCGATACGGTCGGGGTTGTTACGACGGTTCTTAGTTGACAAGTAGTTGCGTTCGCCGCATTCAGTACATTCTAATGTGATGTGTACGCGCATGTCAAAGCCCTCCAATGGAATAAATTTTTTGTCTTAAATCTTCGGGCCGGCTAACTAGTAGCACATGCGCCCTCAACTCAAACTATATTATCAGAAATCTCCGATAAATGCTAGGGGTAAATGTTAATTCCCTGAATATCCTGTTTTTGTAATCCCATTTGCGGGGTTTTTAATGATGGTTGATTTGTTATCAATGTACTTGAAGTATGCATTATACATGTCCATGGCCATTTTCAAATTCAAGCCGGAACCAAAGTTTGATTGTGGACCACTTGGCATCGCTAAGGCAATCGCAATGTTTGAACCAGGAATGTAAGTAACCAAACTCAAGGTCAACGTTGATTTACCATTTGTAAATGTTTCCGCCGTCCCTGTTTTAGCATATGGGGCGGGTTTGTATTTTTGCATTTGCATCCCCGTCCGGTGCGCATTCGTCCCATTAACAACATCGTGCATCCCTTTATAGATGACTTGGCGTTGCGCGGGTGTCCAACCAACGGAATTTAAAATCTTCGTTGGAATTGTTGTTTGGATTTGATCCAATTGGCCATCGTTGTTTGATGATTCAACTGCGCCAACAACGTGTGGTTGTACCCGATAACCACCGTTAGCAATCGTTGAGACGTATTGTGCTAACTGTAAGACCGTATAAGCGTCATATTGTCCATAGGCTTCCATGAGGGCCTTACCGGCATCACCTGGGCCTGAAGACCCCTTAATCCCGGCAGTTTCCCCTGGCAAGTCAATCCCCGTCTTCACACCAAGCCCAAACAAATTAAAGTTATTGCGCATAATGTTAAAGATATCCGGATTCATTTTGCCTAAACCGATATTTGGCGCATAGTGGACGCCACCTTCAAGCATGGCTAGTTGCATCATGTACGAGTTAGAAGAAACTTCAATCGCAGTTGAGGCGTTCAATGGTACAGAACCACTCTTGTTCCAGTCGGTACTCATGACTGGGGTGCCGGCAATTTTGATTGGTTGGTCATTCAAAGTACTGTTGGTTGGTGTAATCACACCACGCTTCAAAGCACCCGTGACCATCGCTGGCTTAACCGCCGAACCCATAACAATCGCTTGGTTCATGGCACCCAAGGCATTACTGCTCAATTTACCGGTCTTATTGTTACGATCAACCCCAGCAATCCCGTAAATACCACCTGTATAAGGATTCATCGCGACGGCATAAGCACCGGTCGTTAATGAACCTGACATGTGGTCACGCAACGCTTTTTCCATTGCAGCTTGGAACTTAGAATTAATCGTTAAGACTAGGTTATCACCCTTGCGCCCGCTGTATTGTTCAACCGCTTTAACAATCTTGTTGTTGGCCCCCATGACCACTTGGGTTTGTTCTTTGGAACCCTTCAACACAGGTTCATATTGTTGTTCCAAGTAACTCTGACCAACTGAATCATTTCGTGAATAACCGGATGCTAACAAACTGTTTAAACGATCTTCGGGCAAGCCAATCTTTTCAGATGTGACCGAACCAATGATGGCTTGCACTGATTTACCTTGCGGATAATCACGGCTCCAAGCAGTTGAAATTTTCACGCCTGGCATTTGGCTTAAGTGTTCACCAATTTGGGCAACTTCCTTGCTGGTAACACCGCTCTCTTTAATGTACGTTGTCGATAATGAGTAGGCGCCGGCCATTTTTTGAAAAATCATGGCGGCGTTCTTTTGCTTCCTATTCAACTTATACTGTTGGGGATTATCCATAATCTGGCTTAATTCCGCTTGATATTGCGCATCTGGTGTCAAATTAGCGAAGTTAGGAATCACCTTATCAACTGCCTTACGTTGCACTTCACTAGCTAACCAGTAATCAGCGACTGAACGTTTGGCTAACGTTTTCGTATCAACCTTTAAATATGAGCCCAATTCATTTGCCGTCACAAACATTTGGCTGCTTAATACGTTGACCCCTTTTGTATATGAAATCGCTTGGGTGGAACTGTTACCAACTAAGACTTGTCCAGTTGAGTCATAAATCATCCCACGTTGCACATTCGACGTTTCAACCAGGTTATCCGTCCGATTGACGTCCGCCACAAAATACGCGCCTTTTTTGATTTGTAAGTAAAATAATTGTCCAACTAACGCTGCAAACAATAAGAAAACAATTACGATAATCAAATTTAATCGAAACGGTAAATCTGACCGGTAAGCTTTCTTTTTCGTAGCACGCCGTGTAAAACGATTTTCCATAAGTCTCCTTTAGTGCCATACATATTTATTTTTTATATTATATTATTGTGGGAGTTCCCCAGTGCATTATTGTACCACATCACAACTTCATCACTAAGAGTCATCTACTTTGTTATAACGAAATGTGATAAAGTAATCAAGAGTCATTGCACTTTTTTAAACATATATTTGGAAGTGAATTACATGAAAAAATTATTTAATAAAAAGACCGCCCCCTGTTGGTTAGCTTTTTTATTACCAATAATCATTATGGGCACGTATTACGCCATCCGCCAAATGAGTCCGTTTGGGCATTCGTCAATTTTGACGGTTGATTTAGGTCAACAGTACGTCGACATGTTCTCGGCCTACCGTGACGCGATTTTGCATCACCCAAGTACTTTCTTTTACTCATTTAGCAATGCACTTGGTGGTGACATGTTAGGGGTTTGGACTTATTACTTAATGAGCCCCTTAAACCTCGTTCTCCTGTTCTTTACCCCCGTTCACCTAGCTTCAGGCATCCTGTTGTTAACGCTACTAAAATACGGCTTAGCTGGCTTCAGCATGGCATATGCATTACACAAGATGCAGTGGCAGCAAGGCTGGCTCCTAACCGTCTTCGGCGTTGCATATGCCTTAATGGGTTGGATGGTCGCCTATGAACTAAACCTCTTGTGGCTCGATGCTGTCATTATTTTGCCGTTATTGATTGTTGGTTTAGAACACCTCATCGATCAAGGCACCTATCGCAGCTATATTTTTTGGCTGACCGCAATTTTGATCATCAATTATTATTTAGCTTATATGATTGCCATTTTCTTAGTGTTGTACTTTGTATGGCGCTTGACTTGGGAAGCCTTCACTTGGCCCGAACGCTTGGAAAAAGTGAAACGTTTCACACTTGCCTCACTGGCTAGTGCGGGGTTAGCGGCGGTGACATTACTACCAACAGCCTATGCGTTAACCCAAGGTAAAGGTCAATATATGACCGAGCACATCACCAAGATTGTGGAATATAATCCACTGTTCTTCTTTAGTAAAATGTTCACGGGTTCCTTTAATTTTGAACAAATGCCTACCGGTCAGCCTAACATTTTCGTTGCTAGCATCGCTTTGATTGGCGCCCTGATTTTCTTTACCGATGGTCGGGTTCGCTTGAGTACAAAAATTGGTGCGAGTCTGGTGACCCTTTTCTTATTCGTATCAATGTTTCTAGCGCCGTTAGATTTATTTTGGCATGGGATGCAGTTTCCAGTGTGGTATCCATACCGTTTCAGTTTTCTCTGGTCATTCTGGTTAATTTGGTTAGCAGCTTCGACCTTCCGTCCGGGCTATTACATTAACCGCAAACAAATCATTATTATCTGTAGTACTTTAGTCGTGGTGCTCGCAATTGTGTTAAGCACGATGCGCAAAACCAATTTTATGACGTGGCCACAAGTGCTCGTGGGAGCGGCGTTCTTCTTGCTCACATTGAGCCTCATCTTGTTACCCCGCTTTAAGTATTGGTCATGGCTACTACTATTATTAGTCACTGCAGAAACTGCGACTAATGCCGCTTGGGATTTGAATAATTTCAGTTTTTTAACGCAAACCGAGTATCGGCGCAACGTCCAAGCAACTCAAAGCGCTTTACAAGAAATTCCAAATGACAAGCCGGCATTTTACCGAGTTGGTCAAACCTATGAACGCACCAAAGACGATGCCTTCATGCAAGATTACTTCGGTGGCGCGGCCTTTAGCTCTTCATTTTCAAAGCAAATGTCTGATTTTATGGGCAACTTCGGTAATCCCGATGGTGACAACTATGCCGTCTACGCCAACGGTACCCTGCTTTCGGATAACTTACTCGGCATGCGTTACTACTTAGATGCCGCAGGACACGTGTCACCCGATGATGGTGCACCGGCGAATATGTTAATTTCTCAACGCCCCGATTTAAGCTCAATGCAAGCTTTGACGGAAACGCCGGATGTGTCGCTGTACCAAAACAACGATGCGCTGGGTCTGGCCTTTGCTGCTAATTCAGCCGCTCTGAGCGTGCAATTTAAGCGCGATGATCCTTTGACAAATCAAGAACGCCTGTGGAATGGAATTACTGGCAATACCGCGAATCCGATTTTCAACGTCCAAAACTTTGACAAAGTAACCACCAAAAATGCGGATGTACCACAAACTGTGACTGGGGCCTTCATTACACGCAAAAAGCCACTCGAAGCCACCTCATTGAATCTGTATTTCACCCCCAAAACAAATAATTCATATTATTTAACTTTAGGGGCGTCGATGATTCCCGATGACGTGACCATCAAATTAAATGATCAAATCATGCATACCAACGATTCATTTCGGCATACGATTATTTTAAATGTTGGTGATCACATTAAGGGCAAAACGCAGAAGCTAACTTTCATTTTGAAAAAGCCTAATTTATGGCTGCAAAATGTTTCGTTATACGAGCAAGATAATGCGCAAATTCATTATCAAGCCCAAGCACTCGCGGCTAATAATCTGCACATTCACAGCTTCAGCCAGCGTAAAATTAGCGGTACCGTGACAATACCAGCCGACAAGGATTTATTAATGACCACAATTCCACAAGGTCAAGGTTGGCATGTTACCGTTGATGGCCATGCCGCAGAAACAAACACGGTTGGCAAAACGTTCTTGGCCGTGTTGATGGCACCTGGGAAGCATCACGTTACCTTCAGCTATACACCGCCCTATTTCACCTTGGGCGTCATGATAACTGCTGTGACATCACTGTTATTATTTTGGTTGTTTTGGTTCCGGCAACGTAAGTAATTTCAGGTTATGAAATAAGAATATATCGTAAAAAGCGCATGGAAAATTAATTCCATGCGCTTTTTACTATTCTAGAATTTTTAATCCCACAGCCCCCAATGTGTGCCGTGCTTTAAGATTGTCTATGATCCCAACATAACTAATGGTAATGAACCAATAAATGACAAGTGGGCGACAACAAAACTAGCGAGTTTCTTCATAAAGATTTCCTCCGTTAATCCGTGTGCTATGTATTTAGCACAAGTCACTACTTACTAATAGTTATTATAACAGATAAGTAAAAATGTGTAAAGTGCCACTTGTTCAGTCGTTCACAATCGGCGTTATTGGCACTGGGTTGGTATCTGTTTCCAAGCTTTCAACGGGCGTTCGCCACTTAGTTGGTTGGACTATGAGGCACATATAACGACATTTTGAGGTAAGCGGTAGCCACTACATCAAAACTTATTTGGCACATCATTTTCCGGCATACGCATTATACGTCAATTTGTATATCATCCGATCAGAAATGAACCGCATCGCAAATTTCATAAAGCGACTTGACCGCCCTGTTGGGTATCGGTGCTTAGGATTTTTTGACTTGATGGCCTTCTCCATATCGATGGCAACGTGGTCAGCTGGAACGACGTCTTTGAACCCTTCGCGCATCATGGTTATTGCCCGTTGGGTTTGTTTTTCGTATGCGCCAGTTCCACTTGCAGCAACATTATTCAAATTATCAATGGCGATTTCTATCCATTCAGACTCAGTAGCACTTGGTTCAATGGTCGATAATTGAATATTGAATTCGGTTAATTCTAACCGGACTGTATCAGTTAATGCTTCTAACCCATGTTTTGAAGCATGATACCAGGCACCCATCCAACCGTATCCCAGACCACCCATGGAACTAACGTTTAAAATCTGTCCTTGATTAGCTTGCCGCATAAACGGTAGTACAGCTTTCATCATTCGAGCAACACCAATTAAATTTACATCTAATTGTCGTTGCGCTTCTGCAAGGTCCGTATCTTCAAGTGAACCGTACGAACCATAGCCGGCGTTGTTAATTAAGACATCGATGCGACCTTGTTCGTCGATAACTGTTTTAACTGCATTCCGGACAGATTCGTCATTTGTAACATCTAATTGTAGCGGTGTCATATTCAAGGATTTGAGTGAATTCATTTTTTCAATACGCCGTGCGCCGCCATATACAATATGTCCAGCTTTTGCCAAACGTTGTGCTGTTGCATAACCAATACCTGTTGAAGCACCAGTAATTAAGATAACTTTTGCTAACATAAAATCTCTTCTTTCTTTTAAGGAATATTCATTCTTTTAAATGGCATAAAAAAAAACCGCCGAAGCGATTTTTTATTATAAAGGAACACTCATTCTTTTGTCAAGGCTTTAGCGCCGCTTCAACAATTGCAATAACGTCCTCGATAGCGGTATCTTGCAAATTATAATTGAGGTGATTAGCTAGCATGTAAGAAACTGCCATTTGCCAAGCTAATGCAGCGAGTAAATGGGGATTTGTTTGGCGAATTTCACCGCGAGCAACAGCATCAACAAACGGTTTTGAAATAGGATTATCTACCCCGCTCATTTCCGCAAGCGATTCATCTTCGATCCGTAAAGTTTGCATGATTGGCGAATTGTTAAATTGTTGAATAATTAAATAGTCGTTAGCATGTTCTTTCCCATCTTCGTAAATTGCCCGAATCATATTCGCAACAAAGTCTGGGTTATTTGTCGTGGCATTACTGATTACGGAAAATACCCGAAGTTTTCTTGAACGATAGACTTGCTTTAATAAATCATTCTTATTCTCAAAATAAATGTAAATGTTTGATTGACTAATATTAACTTTCTTCGCAATTTTAGAAATAGATAAGCCAAATAATCCTTCTGCTAATATCAAGCCAGCAGCTGTATCCAATATTAATTGTTTTTTATTATCATCTTTAATTTTCATAACTACAATAATGAATGGTAACTCCGGTACTGTCAATTATTTTTCATTTGCAACGTAACTTAACGGAGTGGCTGCCTTGCTCAAACGGTTCTATTTATTCTAACGCGGAATTGTCGTTTAGGTACTTTTCAATCATCGAATTGCTAAGGTTCTATTGGTCCTCCGTTATTTTTTCCATGCCACTGTGGCTTGTAGTCGGTAACTGTTTTTTCTAGTTTGAGTCTTATTCCTAACTAACGGAGTGCCGGTAAATTACTTGGCGGGCGCAGCCTTTACACCGCGACTGGGGTGAGATGTGTACAACACATGTCGCCGCTGAGGATAAGATGAGGAATCTTAGGAATTTATTCCTTAGAGTCCCAGCTTATCTGAACCTCACAAGACCGCATTTTGGCTTGTGAGGTTGCTTCCAGCGTGGTGCGCCAAGTAATTTACCGGCACGCAGTGGCCAAGTTTATTCAATCCCACGTCAGACGAAATGGAGCGAACAAAAACAGACCACCGTTCAACTGAACGATAGTCTGTTTAATTAATATTAAAAATCAAACAATGATAATTGATTTTCATCAGGTAAGTGATCGAGCACATGTTGTTGATCCATGAATTCGATCAGTGTGTTCGACACCTTACCACGTTTTTTCAAATCTTCTTTTGAAATAAATTCTTGGTCGGCACGAGCGGCCACGATTTGCTTGGCGACGTTATCACCTAAGCCGGCTAACGCATTGAATGGCGCGATTAATTTATTGTCTTCAATTAACCAAGTCATTGCTTCGGACTTTTCAATGTCAACCATGCCAAAAGTAATCCCACGTTCAAGCGCTTCATTGGCCAATTCGAGCACCGTCACAAGATCCTTGTCCTTGTTTGAAGCGTCATTCCCCTGTTTATTAATGTCGTTAATTGAGGCTTTCACGGCATCTTTACCATGTGACATCGCGACCACGTCGAAGCTATCAGCCCGCACGGAGAAGTATGCACAATAATACAACATTGGGAAATAAACTTTGAAGTAAGCAATCCGCAACGCCATCAAGACATAGGCAGCCGCGTGCGCCCGAGGGAACATATACTTAATCTTCAAACATGATTCAATATACCATTCTGGGACGCCAACATCGCGCATTTCCTTTTGGTATTCATCGGAAATCCCTTTACCCTTACGAACTTTTTCCATGATTTGGAAAGCCGATTCAGCTTCCAAACCATAGTTAATCAAGTCGGTCATGATTTTGTCACGGGTACCAATAACATTGGCGATGGTGGCAGTACCGTCTTTAATTAATTCATCGGCATTGCCTAACCACACATCAGTCCCGTGAGATAAACCAGAAATTTGGAGTAATTCGGAGTAGTTCTTGGGGTGCGTTTGTTCTAACATCCCCCGTACAAAACGTGTCCCAAATTCCGGCACACCCAAGGTTCCTGTTTTTGAATAGATAGATTCTTGCGTTACTCCTAAGGCATCTGTCCCAGAGAAAAGACTCATCACACCTGGATCATCCATCGGAATCGTCTTCGGATCAATCCCTGACATATCTTGCAAGGTCCGAATCATCGTTGGATCATCGTGCCCCAGGATATCCATTTTCAGAATATTATCGTGGATTGAGTGGAAATCAAAGTGCGTGGTTTTCCATGTCGCTGTGACATCATCGGCCGGATACTGAATTGGCGTGAAGTCATAAATGTCCATGTAATCTGGCACAATCAAAATCCCGGCCGGGTGTTGCCCAGTAGTTCGTTTAACCCCAGTCGCCCCTTTGGCCAGACGTTCAACTTCGGCGGAACGAATTTCCGTTTCCGTTTCGCGTTCATACGCTTTGACATACCCAAAGGCTGTTTTATCAGCGACCGTACCAATCGTTCCTGCCCGGAAAACGTTATTTTCACCAAACAGCACTTTCGTGTAGTTGTGGGCGATTGGTTGATAGTCACCCGAGAAATTCAAATCAATATCGGGAACCTTGTTACCCTTGAAGCCCAAGAAAGTTTCAAAGGGAATGTTGTGACCGTCACCAACAAGCAACGTACCACAATTTGGGCACGCCTTATCAGGTAAATCATAACCAGATTCATATTCACCCTTTGTAAAGAATTCACTGTATTGACAATCTGGACAGCGATAATGTGGTGGCAATGGATTAACTTCGGTAATACCGATAAAGGTCGCCACGACAGATGACCCAACTGATCCACGGGAACCAACCAAATATCCATCTTTATTGGACTTCGCAACCATCCGTTGGGAAATCAAGTAGATAACTGAGAACCCATTACCGATGATTGACTTGAGTTCTTTTTCAATCCGCTTTTGTACCACTTCAGGCAATGGACTCCCGTAGAGTCCTTCCGCCGTGTCGTAAGTCCGCCGTTCAACTTCTTGTTCGGCACCATCCATATTTGGCGTATATAATTTGTCCTTCAATGGATGAATCACGTCGATTGAATCAGCAATTTCATTTGGTTTATCAATCACCACTTCATGCGCCAATTCTGGCCCTAAGAAGCTAAATTGATCCAACATTTCGTCGGTTGTCCGGAAATGCAAGTCTGGCAAAGTCGTCCGGTTCAATGGGTTGGCCCCACCTTGCGACTTCACGAGGACTTTCCGATAAATCGCATCCTCAGCATTCAAATAGTGCACATCCCCAGTTGCCACAACCGGAATATCTAATTCATGCCCAATTTCAATCAAATTACGCAAAATTTCTTCCAGCTTAGCTTCATCGGCAATCATTTGGTTTTCAATCAATGGCGCATAGGCGGCCTTGGGTTGAATTTCGATATAATCGTAGAATTTCGCTCGTTCCTTGGCTAAAGGTTTCCCTTTTTGCATAATTGCTTCAAAGACATCCCCAGTGTTATCACCCGTTCCAACAAGGATACCTTCGCGGTACTCGTTTAACACGGAACGCGGAATTCGGGGTGTTTTATAATAATAATTGATATTGGCAGCGGAAATCACCTTGAACAAGTTCTTCAACCCGTCTTGCGTTTGCGCCATTAACACCATGTGATTTGGGCGCGCATGTTTCCATGAATCCCCGTCCATCATGTGCTCATTCAATTGATCGTGGTACTCAACATCGTAACGTTCTTTGGCTGCCTTCAGGAAAATCATGTTCAAGTTCCCCGTCGTTTCCGCATCAAAGATGGCCCGGTGGTGGTGTTCAAGTAACACACCAAACTTCTTGGCCAACGTGTTCAAACGGTAACTCTTCAATTCAGGGTACAACCACCGGGCAAGCGTCATCGTATCAATCACAGGGTTCGTAATGGTTGGCATATCATGGCGTTCATAACCAGTGTTCATGAAGCCCAAGTCAAACGTTACGTTATGCCCGACAAGAATTGCATCACCGTAAAACTCCCGGAACATTTTGAAAACTTCTTCTTCGGACTTAGAACCGCGCACCATGTCCGTCGTAATTGACGTCAAATTCGTCGTGATTTCAGACAACGGAAAACCGGGATCAATGAATTCTTCAAATTCAGCGACAACGTTCCCTTTGACCATTTTCACAGCGGAAAGTTCAATGACTTTATCGTAAATCGCCGACAACCCCGTAGTTTCCACGTCAAACACGACATATTCAGATTCGTTGTCATGCAACGGCACGTGTTTAGGGTTAATCCCGATTTCTTCACCGTCATTAACGAGGTTAGCTTCCACCCCATACAACATCTTCACACCAGCTTTTTCAGCGGCCGCAAATGCTCCTGGGAAAGCTTGCACCCCAGTGGTATCAGTAACTGCAACGGCGGGATGTCTCCACTTACCAGCTTGCTTGACTAAGTCGCCGATTTCATTAGTCGCATCCATCGTCGACATGTTTGAGTGCATATGCAACTCAACGCGCTTTTCACCTTCTGGCGCGGTGTCTTGCCGGCTGGTGTGCTCAACCACTTGGATATCATAAATATTCATGACCAAATCGTGTTGGAACGTATCTTCTTGAACCGAGCCCCGCATTTTGACCCACATGCCTGGTTGAATTGCTTCAAAAAATTCTTCATCACTATCATCACGCGAGAATTTTTTGGTAATGTATGAACTTGAATAATCGGTAACTTTCAACGTTAATAATTGCCGTTCTGAACGCAAGACGCGGACTTCTTTGTCGAAGATATAACCTTCAAAAATTACGGCCCGTTCTTCTTGATCCACGTCAATCATCCGGGTGATTTCTGCATCACTGGCAATCCGCCGTCCTAACGCAAATGGTCCCGAGGCAGGCTTTTGGTCGTTAATTTCTTTGAGCTTAGCTTGCGCCTGTTCGGCAATCTTGCGAGCCTTTTGCGCTTGTTCTTCACGAACCCGCGCAATTGCTTCTTGGTTAGCGGCTTCATCAACGTCCACCGCCACCTTCATTAAGGGAAAGCCGACTTGTTGGTAAGCATGTTGAATTGGTTCAATTCCACTCTGCAAAAAATGTTCTTCCGAAATCCGATTTTGCACCGTAATTGTGAGTGTATCCCCGTTAACCGCTGGCAATGAATTCGCAATTAGCTGCGTCAAGCCATTCAAACCGGCATTTTGCACAACATACGTCCAGTAATCACGCGCTAAGTTCGCATCAATGACCGTGGCATCCGTTTGAATATCACACCGCACCGTCGCAATCGCACTAAAAGCATTTTCCAACTGATTAACAAATGTCGAAAAAACTTCAAATGGTAAGACATTTGCGAAGTGTAACTTAAACTGCCATTGCTTGGAAATTTCATGCACGACAACTTCTTCAACCGTCGCACCATCAAAAAACTTCGCTTCAGGTCGGTCAGCTAAACGAATCTGTTCAAGTAATTTTTTAAATAATTCTCGTTTGTCTAAGCTCACTATTTTCATCCCTTTTCTATAAGGTGTTAGTCAAATACGTTGGTGCTTAACGCTAAAATACAAAGAATAATTGTAAATTAACCCCCTCTGACTAACAAAGCCATCTATAAATTAATCTACCTAGTTTACCACAAAATTTAGCAAAATAAAAAAGTGCACCCGGAGGAAATTTGTGGGTGGCGGAGTTGCTAACGAATATCGAATGAGTCAACTGAAAAGTGCAAAAAAAACCTATCGATTTTTATTTCGATAAGTCTTTTACGTTAGTTATCCTAACTGAATGCCATTTGGATTAACTACATCAATTATTTTGAATGCATGTGCGCTTTGATACCAAAATATAATGCCGTGATTATCATAATTAATACTAGGATTGTAATGACAATAAATATTGTGTCACCCATTATAGATAAGTTTCCCCCTGACTCGTGTATATTTATACGTAAAAGTACCATTATTCTAAGCATTATACAATGAATAAATTTGGTACAAACTCAATGATGCAGTTCAGTAATCGTAGAAATCAGGCAGTTAACGCGCAATAAAAGCTATCCGGTCAGGACTCGTAAAAAGCCACCACATAATTTACACGCCAAATTGCCGAAGTAAGCACTAAATATCCGCGGGAATTTTATTTTAATTGAGCTTACTTATTGTATTGATTTTTCCGTGCCGTAATAATAACGATACAAACTTCTAACGTCGTTTCCGGTGCTTCAATCCGAACGCGCCAGCTAAGATAAGTAATCCGACACCTGCGACCAGCAACACTCGGTTGGTATCGAGTGAAAACCCGCTTTGTGGTAATTTGCTTTGTGTAGTATCGCTGTTTTGACTAGTTGTTTGGTTATAGACAGTTCCTGTGCCTGTAGGCTGCTTACTTGGATTATATACCGTTGGCTTGGGATTTAATGTTGGTGTGCCACCCGAACCCGGTAAATCCGTTATCGCTGGCCCTTTAGTCGGCGTTTGTGTACCACCATTTCCAGGCTGATTTGTACTAGGCTTGTTCGTACCGGGCTGATTTGGTATCTCATCACTTGGCAACTTATCATCATCGGTTGGTTTGCTTGTGTCAGTTGGGTTCAACCCATCTGAGGGCGAGTTATCAGCTGGCGTTTGGCCGCTATTGCCGTTGTCACCTGTGTTATTGTCGTTTTGGTTGTTATTTTGTGATGAATTGTTGTCATCCGAACCATTGCCGTTTTGGTTGTTGTCGGTAGGGTTAGTGCCACCATCTCCGCTGTCTAGGCTACATGCTGAACAATCGGAGCTAACTAATACAGTAACCTTTTCCACGTTTATCATATTACCCATTATTTCGTGGTAATAGTTTTGAGTCGCCGTGAGTACTAACTTCCCTGGGGTAGTAGTCGCAGGTAATACCACATTGAAGGTTACAATTCCAGTCGATCCGTTTGGTATTCCCGTTGCCACTTGACCGATATCTGCTCCAGACAGCACCACCTCATTATTATACAGAAATCCATTTACCTCAATAACGAATGGCGTGCATGGATCAACTACTCTGTATATTGCTTCTGTGACGTTGAACGGAATTGGGTCAACTGATTTAACATAATTTTGATCGTTGTCTACAAGAATAAGCTCTCCATCTCCTAACGTTGCATCTTCCGGAATCGTTATTTGTAATGTTCCTTCACCGTCAAGCGAAACCGTAGTAGATTGCTCACTTATTGTATCCCAACGATTCGTGTCAGGGTCAGCAAAGCGAAGCCAATATACATTTCCTGGTGCTGCATTCGTCAGTGTTACTGTCACTACGCCACCCCTCGGGCCTTGAGTAATATCAGGTACTATTTTAGGAGCATAAACAATCGGAGCATAGATAGTGAAATCAAGCGGCACAACTGCCATAATGTCGTCAGCATCAATACTAAGTGTGAACGAAACCGCACCAATAACAGCATTCTCTGGTATTATGAACGAACATGTACCGTTTCCATTTTCATCAACATTAGTACTACTAGTCCCAAGCATGCTAGCCCCTTGATGCAATGTTACAACCACTTCACTACCCGGTTTGGTATTCGCTATGGTAAATGTTACCGTATCACCAATCGCTGCGCGGACGACATCAGTAGTCATCGACGGGCCATCAGCCTCCCGCGCTGATTTCTTCCGCGGCGCTTGACTAGCTGACTTTATGGTATCTGGTTGGTCAGTTGTTTTAGCATTCATTTCATTCTTAGCTGAACTTGAAGTTGCAACCTTTTCTTCCGTTTTAGGCGTCTCGGTTTCATTTTTTGCTGAATCTTTGGAAACATCCGTGCTCGTTTCATTTTTTTCAGTTACCGGTTCGTTAACATCTGTATTCTTCTCGGTCACATCCACTGCAGTAGTACTCTCTGATTTTGCGGTTTCCACTACTGCCTCAGATTTAGCGGCTTGTTGCTTATCCACTACTGCTTCAGGGTTACTAGTGACTTGCTCCGTCCGATCATCATCGTCCAATTTTTTAGCCAACATAATTGGCGCGGTGCCCATCCCGCTGACCAAAGCTGCGGTCGCTAGCGAAGCGTATCCAACTTGCTTCCCTTTGTTATGTTTTTTATCTTTCATCAAATTCGCCTCCATCTAAAATATTAATATTGTTTGTATTTAATTTTAGCGAAAATAAATTGCCCATATGTGCTCTCAAATCGACTAATTTTAATTTGCAATTAAGCTTGTTTTGTTTGTTAGATTGCATTTAAAGCACACATTTGACACTTCGATAAGTGATACTAAAACACTTACGATTCCAGCGTTATTTATTTAATCAAGACACCTTCATTTTCGGCATGGCAGAACGAAAAAAGTCAGCGCACTTGCAACATCCACAAAATTAAATGCGGAGATAACTAGGACGAAACAAAAAAGACTGCCAAATAAATGACAGTCCCAATTTACATTATTAAATTAGTTATTTTCGTTTTTGGCTGCTTCAACGTCACGCGCAATCATCAATTCTTCATTTGTAGGAATCATGAATGCTTTAACTGTTGAATCAGCAGTTGAAATTTCAATTTCATTACCGCGCTTGTTATTGTTTTCTTCGTTAAGTTTGATACCAAAGTAACCAAGCTTATCGAGAATCATCTTACGCAATGGTACTGAGTTTTCACCGATACCAGCTGTGAATACCAGTGCATCCACACCGCCCATTTCAGCCACGTATTGACCGATGTACTTCACAACACGGTTAACAAAGATATCAATTGCTAACTTGGCGTGTTCGTTAGTTTCTTGCACATCAAGCAAGTCACGCATATCTGCTGAAAGTGTTGAGACTCCAAGTAAACCAGACTTACCGTTCAAGATTGCCAACATTTCATCATTTGAAAGGTTTTCATGTTCTTGAATGTAGTAAATCAATGAAGGATCAACATCTCCTGAACGAGTTGCCATCGTAATCCCAGCCAATGGTGTGAAGCCCATTGAAGTATCGAATGACTTACCATCCTTAATGGCGGTAATTGATGCACCAGCACCCAAGTGCAAAGTGATCAACTTCAAGTCAACTAATGGCTTGCCAAGCAAGTCAGCAGCACGGTTAGCTACATAACGGTGTGATGTACCGTGGGCACCATATTTACGGGCACCATAACGTGTGTAGTATTGGTATGGCAAGCTGTAAAGATAGTTAACGTTAGGCATTGTTTGGTGGAATGCTGTATCAAAAACGGCAACAGAAATCGCATTAGGTAACAACTTTTGGAAAACACGAATTCCCATTGCGTTAGCTGGGTTGTGTAATGGTGCATAAGCTGCCAAACGGTCAATCTTTTCCAAGACTTCTTCAGTTACGACAACTGAATGGTTAAACCATTCCCCACCAGCAACAACCCGGTGACCAACACCTGTGATTTCATCGAAGTTTGCGACGATTTCAAGGTCAAGTAAAGCTTGCAACAACTTTTCAATCCCTTGTTCATGGTTATCGATATCTTCAACGACTTCGTACTTTTCTCCATCGCCGTACTTAATGGTAAAGATTGAATCACCTAAACCGATTCGTTCGATAACACCCTTTGCGATTACTGTTTCTGCAGGCATTTCAAGAAGTTGAAACTTCAATGATGATGATCCTGCGTTAACTGCCATTGTTTTTGCCATTATTTTGTGGCTCCTTTTCTTAAATCAAAAATATTTTATTAACTATCCTAATTGACTAACCCATGCATTAATATTACCCAAGAAAGCTTGGAAAGCCTGCACGTCCTTGAAGGATGGGAAAGTTCCCAATAGTACTTGATCCGCTTGCTTGGCACTGCCACCGTGTCGTTGCACGATTAGCAATGCTTTTTGTGCCCGCACATCTTTAAACAACTCCGTTGGTAATTTCAAGAATCCTTGTAAATATGCAGTAGTGGTTAATTCCTTAATCAGCTTAACTGCCTCAGCCGTATCCAGCAAACTGCTTGGCACGATATAGATTCCATAACCGCATTCGTTTAAAGCTTGAAGACTGTGGTAAATCAACTCGTTATCGACCGTTTCGCTGCGATTGTCATGCATTAGTGGTAAATCGGCAATTACTGCGTCTGCCTTTGGTAATGCAGTACTCGTTGCATCCGCTTCGATTAACGCCACATCTGTATGTTGTAAATCGAAACTAACGCCGGCCATTGCGAGCATTGTGTCATCAACATCGACCCCAACTGCCTTCACGTCCAATTCTGGGCGCGCGTTTAAGCGATGTAGAACTGTCGCCAATAGATTCCCGGTACCCACAACTGGGTCTAGGATTGTCAATTCACTTACCTTACTCGTTAAACTTTCAAGTAAATACGCAACCAAAAAACCGATTGTATCAGGTGTTAATTGGTGATTTGCTTGAATTTTATCCGTTTTCATGGCTCTTAATAAAGCCAATTGAATTGCTTGACGAATTGTTTCGCCATCCATTGTGTCGACATTAATCCCACCAAATAATTGTTCAAGCCGCGCTTGAACGCGTTCACTTGGACGTCCGGCTTCGACTTGGATTTGTTTTGCAAACAAATCCTCGCTAATTTCAATTAATGCATCGAGATAAGTCGTTTCCAACTCTTCGGCTAAAACCAAGGTGGCTTGGTCGAGCACTTGGTAAAGTGATTCAGTCTGTGCTTGTGTCAGAATACCAGCCTCCATTTCATCATTTGTATATAGGTTATAGTTGCTTTAATTATTACAAATGATAGTTTACCATATTTCACAAGCAGAATTCACTATTAACTATCATGAATTACTGACTTTGTGAAAATTGTCGTTGAAATTTATCTCCATTTGGATATTTAATAAATATTTGTTGATCTTTGAGAAGAACCTGAATCTCGCCGATTTTATATTCGGTCTGCTCTGGATGATCAATTAACTGCAATCTAACTTGATTAGTTAGCATATCAAGCCGATAACTGCGCTCAATCGTCGTATAAGTCTGCATTTGGTCGTGATAAATGTGCAACTGCCATAATTGCATACCTGCCAATACACTCAGCAAAATTAGTGTCGATGCCAAAGCAAAACCAGCATTAGTCGTTAGGGACCTTTTTTTGCGTAATTCCAAGATTAGCTTCACGAATGTCTCCTGATTCAAATTTGATGATTACTTTAATCCGGCGCCCAACTGGTTTAAATTTAATTGTCTCAACCCCATAAACTAACGGCATAAAGCCACCGTTGCTGCCGGTTAAATGTAACGTATGGCTATTTTTTGTGTTTTTAAGTATATATTCTTTAACTTTAGCATCACCGTCACCACTGTCTTTACTCACACGCCAAACTCTTAATTCTGTCTCGGCATTGAGTGTTTTCACCCAATAAAATGGGTACTCGGTGGTTTCTATCGTATGCAAAAATTGTTGCCATGTGTAATTACTTGGCCGATTCACCAATGTTTTCTCGCGCATAAAGCTCGTGCCAAAATACAAAGCACTAACCACACAACCAAATATCAATAACGCAATAAACACCTCAATCAGTGTGAATGCTGGCTTTTTCTTCAATTGCATCGGCCACCTCTTCATCGCTCCGCTCTTTTTGTTGACGAATTTTATTAATCCGTGCTTCTTGCGTCGATAGTTGCACATGAAGCTGGTGTTGATTGACCGCAAACCACGTAATAACTAACACCGTTAGCGTCAAAGCAACTAACCCTTCAGCCACGATATAGGCCTTTTGGTTCTGGCTCAATTCGATACACCCCCCATCCAAATCCCCATTTGATACTGTAGTAACTACCATTTGCACGAAACAATGAAACAGTTGTCGGATTAATGTGCCCCTCTGCTGAAACCGGAACGTGTACCATTACACCTGAAAACTTTAACGTATTAGGGTAATTCAGCCGTTTCACTTTTTTTGTCTCGCGATAAATATCGACATAGTTATTGGTAAACCTAAAATCAAAGACTATCTTTGTATCGCGGACACTAGTTTGCGCTTGTCGCCAAGTGACATCAAGTTCTTGCCAAAAACGGAGTTCGCTTTGCTCATTGTCATAGTTAACTTTTAAATAACCGATAATAAGGCATGTTGCCACCACCCCTAGCACAATCAGGCTTTCAAGTAATGTGAATGCAGACTCAGCTTTTTTCGACAACATTTTTTTCATTAATTTTGATCCCCACTTCGGCCGCCCGTTTAACTTGTGTCTTAGTTAAGTAGCCTTTATCTTCCAGCATTTTATAAGTCACTGTTGGCATGGTGTTTCCCTGCGCCGTTTCATGATCAACAAATAAATCGACTTGCGTTTGCACGACTGATACCATCGCACCCGCTTGTCGGGTATTAGCATCCTCACGCGCATTAGATAAATTTGGTAAAACAATCAACATCAGTAATCCCACAATCAACATGACAATCGCCATTTCAATGGTAATCACTAACAATGTTAGTTTTTATGAATTTTAAAAAGCCCCGATTCAAACTCAACTTTCGAGAATGAATCGGGGCTTCATTTTATTCTTCTGGGCTTGGCGGATTGCCAGCCTCATGATTAGCTTTCATCGTTGCTAATGATGTAATTAAGTTGCCGATAGCTACGAGCACATCCGCTTGCAAATCTTCATGCGGTTCGTTCTCGAAGCGATTGAAACTGATTTTGCTAACGTCAATATTATTTTCATCGAAATAGTTAAGCAAGCTTCTGATACGAAGTAATATCGCTGGATCCTTAACATCATATTTTTTTAAGAATTCAAAGATTGGATTGCTTGCCGTTTCAAAATCATCTAAAACCATAGCGCCAGTTTTTCCAATCGTTAATCCGATACCTTCGAATATATTTGCTTTCCAAAGTCGGTAATCACGTTTCTGCGCAGCATCCATTGTTGCCGTTGGTATACCGGCTATACGAGTAACCTTCGCTCTCGTGACACCGTGCTCTTTTAAATAATCATCTAATTTCATTTTATCTCCTTTATCCGTTTTGGCGGTTTTGAATTTTTTCAAGCTTTTTCATAACTGAATTTGCTCTACGCTTGTTACCTGACATCATCGCGTTCCAAAATGGTGAGAGCTTCATTTCCGCCATTTTATCATCGCTGCGTTGAACGGCTTCTTCCGTTAATTCATACATAGCGTGTGCAATCGTGCCATCTTTCCGCATTTGGAATCGCATAGCCTTGATGTCCTCCCAAGTATAATTACTTGGAAAACTCGAAGCCTCAACTTGTTCAGGCGTTAAATCTGCTTTTAAAATCCATTCGGTCATCATGATATTCACCATCACTTTCTATTTTTAGTTTATGTATCGCTAGGCTTCCCTAGCTAATTTTTACGTTGAAGCCGTCGATTCCGTTTTCGGGATCCCATTCTCGGGTTACGCTGAACATTGGTAATGCTTGTCGTACGTCGAATTGTTCTTGCGCAGTTTCTCTTGCTTCGGCTTCATCTGCGAAGATGATAGTGCCGTCTTTCTTGTATTGTTCGTTGAAAGGATATGCAGTTCCGGTAAGCAATTCATCAATATCGATTAAGTGCGTTCCGCTAAATGAGATGGCGTTTTTGTAATTGATGTAGTACCGGTTTCCGTCGATTACGATGTAATTATCTGGGGTGCCTTGTACTAAGATGAAGTTGTCTTGCCGTGCTGCTAAATCCTTATCTAAACCGCGTTGTCGAAGTTGAATGTGCCAGCTGGTTCCTTTGGCGTTGTCATCCTTCGTTACGAATACTTTCTTAATCATGATGTTCACTCTACCTTTCTTGTTATATCCCTCTTCCTTATCTTCATACATAGTATAACTCTGTTTTCCGAATGCGACAACTAATAAGGCTCGGTTTTCCGAATTTAATTCAAAATAAAAAGGCCTAATCTAAACTCAAAAAGAGAATAGACTAGACCTTATTTATATTCAATTTACTATTTTAAAACCTTGTTTAAATAGGTTTGAAGCGCCTTAATCGTTAATGCACCAAGCGAGCCATCAACGATAAGGTTTGCTCCGTTTTTATTCAAGAACACTTGAAGCGCGCGAGTTGTCGCGATACCCCAAACGCCATCAACAACAACGCCGATTTTCTTTTGCAATGCGGTAACGGTACCGCGACCAACCAAGCCGTCAACTGTAACGTTAAGCCACATTTGAAGCGCCTTATCAGTTGCCAAGCCTTTAACACCATCAACTAACAATGCCGTAAATTTTGCAGGCGCCGATAGTACGGTATTAGCCGTTTGGATTCCAGTTGCATAGAGTGCAGTTTCACCAGCCCGACGATTAGCCAAGCCTTGCAAGAATTGGCCACCAGCCTTGTTATATTTCTTCATAATTCGGACAACTTCAGAAGTGTTATTTGCATTGATGGCCGTGCGCAAAACTGAATCGTTATCCAAAACATAAGGCCCAATATTAAAGTGAAAACTAGCCAACGCATCGAACTGATTTTGAGTAAGTTGACGGTTAAGTTTATACAAGCCAATTACGTGCACTCGTAAATCATCATCGAGCAACTTATCTGCTTGTGCCTGCGTGATAGTCGTCCCCATTTTAACGCCTGCTGTATGTCCATATCCAATCGTTGGCACTCCGACTGAATCGCGATAAGCATTCAATCGGCAACCTTCCCACGCCTTAATAAGAGCGCGCCCTTTTGCTGATAATTTCATATTTTCATTCATAACATTCACTTCCTTTCATTTCATCAATCTAGTTTTTTAAGTTCAACATCAATGTTCACATCTGGATTAAGCTGATAGATTATCAACCGTAACTTTCGCGCTGTGGTTTCGAGATTTATCGTTTCTCGTTCTCGATGATCCAGACGTTTTTTTAGCGCTTCAATATCACTTTCTAGTTTTGCAATCCGCTCGGCATTTCGTTCATTCTGTGAAATCACCGTTGCAGTTGCTATTTCTCGTATGTTGTCATTACGTTTGCTTCGGTTATTTAAATACGCAAACGTTGCCGGAATTAGCGTAACTAACGCTCCGATGACACCGCTAATCAAACCGATCATGATTACCCCCTTTAAATAGAAGTCCAATCATAGTTACTGTTGCTAAAAATGCATAAGCCCACGTGATATTAAAATATCCATTCATAAACGCGCGTAAGGAGAATACCGTTAATAATGCGCCATTAATCGCGATTAAATAGAACGTTGAAGCCGTCATTAAAGCTTCGTTATTCTTCAATACTCCAGCTAACATGAGCAAGCCACCAACTAGAACCACAACGCCGAATTGCCACTCATCGACGAAGCCGGTATACAGAATTACATTTTTATTTTTAGATAAATTATCAATCGCAACAATACTCAAATAATCGTTGTGAATGAATACATAGATTGCAACAAAAATAGCCCACATACCGATTGCGGTATGAAGGATATTCTTAAGCAACAAGTTAAGAATTCGTTTAATCATTTTTCACCTTTCTAGCCAGCAATCACATTACGATATGGTGATGTTGTTTTGGCAGGAAATCTTGCTACAAACGCAGCACTGTTATCGCCAATAACAGTAACGCCAACATAATTCATTTTGCCAACAACCGTTGTTGATAATGTATTATCGCTTACTGTAAATTTTGCGGGATTTACTGCACCAATATCCAAAGAAGTGAAATTGTGACAATTACTCATGAAACTAGCTGTAATAGCTGTCGCTGTGTCAGGAACTTTAATTGTCCGGCTAAAAGCATAGCAGTTTTGCATGAAATTCATGTTAATCACTGTTAGTTTGGGCGGCAGATTCAATTCCTGATTAAAGTTATAACATCCCATGAGAAACTCACTGGGGATCACTGTTACTGAACTTGGCAAAATAATCGGTTTATTAAAAGAAACGCAATTCTTCATGAAGCTACCGCCAAGTCCTGTAGTCATCGAAGCTGGAATGTTCAATTGTTGATTAAACGAATAACAATTATTTAAAAAACCAGTTTCGATATGATCTAGTTTATTTGGCAATACGATTGATCCGTTGAACCAGTAACAACTGTATAGAAAATTACTTGCGATATACGTTACGCAATTTGGAATAGCGCTTATTTTGTTTAATGTAGTAGCCCCGCCTAAAAAATATGAGTTAATAGTAGTCAAATTAAAATCGGCTCCGAATTGAAATGTTAAGATTTCGGAGAGCCATAGCACGACATTATTAATCGTTATTGGACTTGTCGGAACCGCTTTAGTACTACTGCTTGCACACAACACGTTGAAATCCTCTGCAGTAAGCACTTCAATTTGCGTCCTATCTTCATCGTTTAATGTGATTAATCCAAAACCATGATCTACCATTGGCAACGGTTGCGGTGTCTCTGCAGCCGGAATATCACGCACCTTGTCCGCATATCCATCAAACGCAACACTATCCATATCCATATTTTTTTCAATCAACGCATTTTTTATATCCGTTTTTACGGAATTAATTTGCATGAGTTTTTCTTCAATTGTCATTTCACGCCTCCAAAATCGCAGCTAAAGCAGTTTCGATGTTGCCTGTCATTTCAAGAAAATCTTCCGAAAGATTATCCGCTGTATTTTCGAGCAAGACATATATTTCATCTTTCGTAAATACATCTTCCGAATCAGCTTTTGCGGTAAGCTTTTCATCTACGCTTTCGTTAACAGAATCTACTGCTAAATCAATCGCTGAATCAATCGCAATATTCATGTATTCAGCGTCTACTAACCCAGCGACAGCCTCGTTAACATATGAAATTGGTGCATAGCCAGCAAGAGTTTCGGTTAAATCAATAGTTGGGGCTTGTGGAACTTGTGCACCGTTTGCAATTGCCGTTTCAAACGCGGTTATTAATTCATCAAGCTTCGAAACATAGAACGTTGCTTGAGTTGGATTTAACTCGCTTTGTGGAAGCACTTTTAACTTGAACGTCCCTGACGTAATTGTTTCACCATCTGCATCGACAATATAGAAATATGCCAATCCATAAGTTCCAATTACAGCCACATTTTCAGCGGTAAACGTGTAAATAGCTTGCGTTCCATCATCTGAAACAACAGCTGTGCCAAGTTGCAACTGACCATTTGCATCGTTACCTTTAAACGATACTGTTTTGCCCTCTAGCGAATATGCCTTACCGCCCTCAACAATGTTTACCGCGACTTTATTGCCGGTTTCATCTTGCCGAACTAAAACACGATCACTAGTTACATTTCGCTTATCCAAATCAATCGTTAACGTTTGTGTCATGCAAAACCTCCTTTCTCGGGCACTTCCCCCGACGGCTAATTCAGCGTATTAAAAAAGGCAGCTATTTTATAGCCACCTTATTATTCTTTAGGACTTAACTCACCAATTTGAAGTTCAAGTTCTATATTACGTTTTTGCAATTCAGAATTTTGTTTCATCAATTCTTCACTTTGCATTTGTAAATTTGCAATCTCTGCATTTTTGCCAATAATATCGTTAGCATAAATTACTTGCAAATACTTCACACCATTATCTTGTACTTGTTCGTTTTCCATTTTAATTCCTCATTAACTATTATCTTCAGCTTGTGCCAGCAATTGTCCTACTTGAATCGCCAAAAAATCAATAACGCTATTTTGAGCAGCGTTTATTTCTGCATGATTCATATCCGGTTCTACACTTTGCAGTTCTAACACCTGTTTTTGAATGTTAACTAATGTTTTAGGTTCACCTACATCGTCCATGTCGAACCTCCTAAAATACTTTTCACATTATACGCACTTCCGTTATACAGTAAATATAGACCCCCTGACCAAAAAATAACGCCATATTTTCCATCACTTGAACCGATGAAATTACGATTAGTTCCATCGAGAGTGTTAATTTGGAGGTTCATATATGCACTGCCACTTTTATACAGCGCATCTGTCGAAATATTATCTACCGCTCTAATAGTTCTTCCAGCATACCAATCCGCTGTTGTTCCTAAAATAGTTCGTCCAGTAGGCGCATCGGCTAATGGCTCAATCGTCGTGTTAATTGAACCGTTATTGTAAGTTCCAACAAATTGAAGGGTAGCAGCACCACCGTTTAACTGAACATAATTACCACCTGAAATCCCTCGAACTGTAACACCCGAGATAGTACCCGCGCTAATTTTATCAGCACTCAAACTCGCAATCTTAGCACTCGTTATCGTCGCATCTGAAATCATCGCGTTAGTGATGAATCCGTTAGTAATACTCAACTTATCAGATGTAATAGATGACGCTTGAATACGACTAGCACTTAGATATCCAGTCGTAATTTTTCCGGCGTCTAAAGCAGCAATCTTAGCGCTCGTTATTGTTGCGTCCGAAATCATAGCATTGGTAATGAATCCGTTTGACATGACCATATTATCTGAATAGATATAATGGTCTACCCAGTCAGTACCTGTCCACCGCTTAAATTGCTTAGGTGATACCGATGTATTTTGCCAAACAGTACCAATTGAGGGATTGGCTGGTGCCGTATTTGAAACGATATAGCCAGCCGGCCCTGCAACGCCTTGTAAGCCATCAACGCCAACATACGTTTTTGAATACGTTGTTGTCTGATTTCCATCACTAAAGATCGTTAGCGTTTTTGACCAAAGCCACTTACCTTGTGTAACCGTTGGTATCGCAGTTGTCCAACCAGTTGTCGGCGTTGTTGAACCGTCAGTTGTAGCTACATACGTAACCGAAACACCTGCAATACCGACGCCATCTGTACCGCTTAAACTTTCAAATACGACCTCCCACGAAGTTCCGTTATAACGAAATGCTTGCGGAACGCCATCGTCTGAAAACTTAAACCAAGTATCATCTACCGACGCTTTTGTTGGCGCTTGCGTTCCATAGAAAATCTTGCTTTTACCGTCAGCCGATTGTTGAACCTCACCAATTGCGAGTTGAGTTGCTTCTTGATAGCTTTGCAATTTCTGCGTTAATGATCCTGTTAATACGGCCGTACCGCTGCCCGAAGTATCAGCTGATATCGTTGATGATAAACCGCCATCATATGAAAATGACATGCTTAAAACCGGTACCGTAACAGCCGAGCCAGACCTGTCAACGATTGAAATCGAATCACCTAGCTCAATTGCAGGAAAACCGCTCCAATTTAATGTATATGGACTAAAACTAATGCCAGACAAGCGACCGCTAATATCATTTAATAATGATTGCGTCATTTGCGGATTCGTAAGCTCAATTGCGTTGCTACCTGAACCAGCGCTAATTGCTTGTTGGGTATCACCAACCGTAACCGAAGAAGTTAACTTTCCAACCGATGACAGAGCTTCGTTCTTATCAAATCCACTTTCATCGTAATTGTCTAAACCAAGTTCGAGTTCAACGCCAGAAATACGCCTGAATTCTAATTGTCCCTGTCTATTAAACGTTGCAAATCCTGCATCAAACTGTGCGATATAACCAGCAACATCACGCAATGTTCCACCTGTATATTTTTTAGGTAGCCAAACATCAGGCAAATCATTGAGATTATTCACGTTGTAATCAACACCGGCATTTATCGCAACTTCAATTGCAATATTTTTTAGCGATGCCGGATAAGTGATTGATGATGAATAATTCTTGCTTAGCTGTAACATGAAATCACTAGCTTCAAGCGTCGTCTCAACATCATTCACATTCCGGTTGAACTTAGTAATGGTAAACTTCCCAAGCGGAATATATGAAATCGTCGTATCAGGCAGCACGATTCCAATTGACGGCTGAACTACCATGCCGACGAACAAGCTCGGCACAATCGAATTAAACTTCATGCTAATCGTATTAATTGGTGTTGCACCGACGTTAAGCGTGGTGCCACCCATACTCGAGCCTGAATAATCAAAGCTAACAACATCATCGCCAGTATATTGAACTGAGCCGATTAACACTTTAAATTTAATAGCTCGCGACAAGCTTAACCATTCATCTTGTATATTTTGCGAAATCGTTAACATATTCCACCTCTACATTTCAATGTAGTTGATTGAAAGCCCAGACCAACGCACATTATTAAACTTATCAACAAATGAGAAAATATCTCCGCCCATATCACCGGCATAAAATGAACGTGTGGCCATTCCAGCTATCGCCGGATCTAAATAGGTCACATTGAAATACTGTCCTGAACTCGCGGTCATAATTGCTGACATTTGGCTTTCGCTCAAATTACCCCATTTAATTTCAAGCTTTCGTTTCGTAGTAATACGATCACGTTTCATCTTTCCGCTAGCCGTACGACCAGACTTCGCATCAATATCGTTTAACGTAACTTTCATCTCAGTTGGTGTCGCGACGTTTACACCATTTATTTGTAAATATCTGTCGGCCATTAATTTCTCCTTTCAAAATAAAGGGCGTATGCCCTCAATTCTTAAAGAATCAATTCGATACGCCCTTGTTCATTATGATATTTGTTTAAACCTTTTACGGTTGCCTCACCAAGCTTAGAACTATCCACTTTCAACTCGACTGTAATATCACCAGTTTGTTGATTGCTTCCAGCACCTTGATTCCGCAACGCTTCGCTAACAGCATTAGCGATTTCTCGACCAATTTGTTCACTATCAATATGAATTGAAGTTGCACTCATACCCATTTGAGAAGTTGCAACGGTTGGCATATTAATACCTGACTTGAACGAATTGATGTCCATATTACCCACCCCATTTGCGTAGTGCGGGAATAAATCCTTCGTTTCGTTACCAGTGTAAACTGTTGCGCCTGCTTCAAGTGGAACCGTTAAATTACGCTTTGCTGGGAACATGCGAACTTGTCCATCGTTGCCACGATATGATTCGCGCCAGTTAGTACCAAGTCCATCATTGACCACTGCTAACCCACCTTTATGTCGGCGAGTACCATTGTGATACCAGTATTTAATATATGGAATCTTAATTCCAGGAATGCTATTTAATGTGCCAATAACATCATTAAGTCCTTGAATGAAAGTATTAACAATATTTTTCACACCATTTTCAAGGAACTTTGCCGAAATTGGTATGCTAATCTTCAAATCCATAATGCTCTTGAATTTGTCTTTAATGCCACCCCAAATATCGCCTAAACCTTTTCTGGCTTTTGTAATAACATTACCAGCCCAGTCCCAAAGTGCAGATACCTTGTTAGAAACTGTGGTGCCGTCAATTGCAAACAGCGATTTAATTTTTCCCCAAACCATATCGATTGGCTTTTTAATCGAATTAATAACACCCGATGCCCAATCCCAAAGAGCGGACACCTTTTTGGAAACTGTAGCGCCATCAATTGAAAATAATGATTTAATCTTGTCCCACACAACATCAATTGGCTTTTTAATTGATGCAATAACACCCGATGCCCATTTCCAAAGAGCCTCAACATAGTTATTAACACTTTTGCCTTTAATATCGAACAATGATTTAATCTTGTCCCAAATGCCACCAATTTTGTCAAAAATATTTTTTCCAACACCAGACGCCCAATTCCAAAGAACGGATACTAACGCAAGAACTAACTTAGTTTCAAATGTAAACAACTTCTTAATGAAATCCCAAATATTACCAATTGCACCCAAGATTTTTTTACCAACATCCTTTGCCCAATCCCAAAGAGCTGAAACCGCTGTTACCACGACTTCGGCTGCGATTGCGAATGAACTTTTAATGGTTTCCCAAACGCTACCAATTGCATCGAGCAGCTTTTGAGGTACGCCTTGCGCCCAATCCCAAAGAGCTGAAACGGCATTTACAACAACATCACTTGCAATTGAATACAGCGATTTAATTGCATCCCAAATATTACCGATACCTTTTACGAATCGTTCTGGAAGAGTTTGTGCCCATTCCCACAAAACCTTCACAGCATTTTGAACGAACTCGCCTGGCACTGCGAACAATGATTTAATCGTGTCCCAAAGAAGTCCGATACCTTTTTTGATGTAATCATCAACCTTGTCAGACCATGCCCAAAGTGCAGATACAGAATGAATAACTTTTGAGCTATCTAAAGTAAAGAAGCCTTTAATAATATCCCAAACAAGCCCGATGCCTTCTTTAATCAGCTTACCGACACCCTTTGCCCAATCCCAAAGTGCAGATACAGAGTTCGTAACTTTGCTAGTATCAATTCCGAACTTCGATTTAATGTTGTCCCACAAATCGCCTAGCTTGTCCTTAATCCAACCAGCCACGCTAGAAGCCCAATCCCAAAGAACTGAAACCCCCTTTTTAACAGCTCCCCAGCCAATGCTAAACTTTTCTTTAATGCTATCCCATAGATTGCCTATTTTTTCAACAATCCAGCCACGAACGTTAGCGCTCCAAGACCACAGAGCCGAGACAACACTGATAACTGCATCAATCGGAATCATGAATCTCTTTTTAAGGAAATTCCACAAGTTCCCAAACGCTTCACCAATCTCGCTGCCAAGTTTGCCGAGTGTTTTAAGCAAATTATCTTTAATGCCTTTAATAGCATCCATGACAGCTTTACCCATTTTATCAAAGCCTTTTTTTACACCGTTCCAGTCGCCGTTAAACAACGATACCAGAACATCTTTAAAGCCTTGCAATAAGTCGCCTACGAACTTGAACATTATGCCCAAACCTCTAAACGCAGCGGTTAAAATAGTTAATTCCATTTTGACTGCTGGAGCAACTATCAAATCCCAAACAGGTTTTAATGCGGTTATGAAAATATCAAGTATCGCACCTACCGCGCTGAAAGTACCGCCGATAATATCTAATGCTCCCGGAATAACACCTTCCATCAAGAATGAAGCAATCGGTTCAAGATAGACCTTATAGAGTTCATCGATTACATCCATGACAGGCTTCAAAATATCACCTAGACCTTTGAACGCAGTTGATAATGATTTGATTAGAGGCTCAAAATCGAGGTGTGAGCCCCATTTAGCGAAGCTATCAGTAATCTTATCCGTCTCTTTTAAAATGGGCTCAACCGAGCCGAGAATGGACTTAAATAGCTTCGTTCCGTTATCGCCCTTTTTCCAAGCTCTATCGAATGAGCCAACTAAGCTACCAATATCATCAACAAGGTTCCCAGCAATATCAATTATTTCTCGAAGAACTTTTACGCCAACATTACTGTTAAACGCCTTACCGAATGATTCAGCAACATCTCCGACTAATTTGTAAATTTTTTCAACGGCATTGAAAAGTTTACTTACTGCGGTATATCCTGCACCATCTTGATCCCACGCTTTTTTAAACGCCTTAGCAACGTTTTCGACCATACCAAACATTTGAGTTAACGATTTAATGTAAGCTGCCATAATACGATCGCCGACACCCTCGTTCCAAACTTGCCGGAATGTTCGAGTGATTGTAATAAGCAAATCATTAATTGCAATCAGCGAATCAAATATTTGTTGAATCAGCTTTTTGCCGGCTCCATTATCATTCCAAGCCTTGTTCCAAGAACGCTGCATGTCACCAATGAAGCCGACTAGTTCCGCGAACAGATTTAACAGTCCAGTCAGATACTTGGTACCCGTTCCGTTTTCCCAAACGCTTGCAAAATCACGCCCGAAATCTGCCCAACCTTGCTTAATCGCTTTGATAGTATCGCCAAGCGTCCGCATTACATAGCCACCGGCACTATCCCACGCATCTTTAAATGGTTTAAAGAAATCTTTCAAGCTATCGTAAATGCCTTTAAGCTTATTCTTCATTCCATCAAGCTTGCTGTTAGCGCCATCGAAGCTACCGGAATCAAACGAACCCGCACCAGCTCCACCGGCATCTGCTACTGGCGTGCTAGCGTCAGGCGTAGTATTCAAGCCGTTATCGGTATCTTGCTGCGAAATAAGGTTGATTTCATCGAACCCCATCATTGCTTGTAAATCTTTCTTGATAGCCTTAACGGACTTAGCACTAGCCTTAGCCTTATCAGCCGTTTTAGCCATGTTATTTTGAACTTTTTTAGCCGGCTCAGCAGTTTCCTGCATTGGCTTGGACATTCCGTTCATCGCTGATTTAGAAGCCTCTGCACGTTTCCGCAAATCTTCCATATCCTTCGCACGCTTAGCCCGACCTTTACCACCATCGAGCATATCGGCAATACCGTCCATCATGATTGCGACACTTTTCAATGCGCCTTCGGCATTCTTACCGAAATTCATAATCATTTGAGATAGCGTGCCAAGTCCTAGCGCTTCAGTGATATGACCAAACGAAGTGATGATTTCAGTCACACCACGAACAATTGCTGTCTTAGCATTAGCAAAACTAGTCGCAATCCCTTGCGTTGAATCTTGCGCTAACTTCGATAACGCAACTAAGCCACCGCCACCATTTTGGTCAAGCGCAATCAACTGATTTGAAAAGTCTTGAACTGAAATGGATCCAGACGATAATCCTTCACGAAGCGCGCCGGTGGTCATGCCCATTTTCTTAGCTAACGCATTCAAGGCGGGCCCCATACCACTATTAATAAGTGACAGCCAAGTTTGCCCTGTGATTTTACCGTTACCCAAATCTTGCGAAAGTTGAGTAACCGCATTAGAAACTTGTTCAGAGCTACCACCGAAACCAAGTATTCCGTCATTCATTGCTTTAAAAATCTTTTCAGATGCACCCATATTTTGAGTTGCACCAGTAAGCAATTGAATTCCTTGAACCGCTGAATCGAGTGATGTTGGCAAGCCGTCAATATCCTTCTTAAGCTGTTCCATCATACCGGTGGCATCGCCTTGCCCCATGTTCGCAAACGTTCGTGTAGCGTTAGCCAACGTGTCCATACGTTGAATTGCGGGCCCGATTGAACCTTTAAGCATACCAACGGCACCTGCTACTAATCCAATAGCCGAACCGATACCAGCAATCTTTAATCCACTGGTAACGAAATTCTTAACTCCGCTAACCGCAGAGCCAATACCACTACCCACTTTAGAAATAGCGCTCCCCGCAACTTTGAACGCCGAACCGACGCCATGTGCTACTTGGTTAGACATGTTTCTCATGATGCCTGTGAACTTTTGGAAACCGCCACTGCTAGCAATTTCTTTAAATCCGGTACCAATTTTTGAAGCAAAGTTTGGAATCTTCAATCCAGAAAAGGCACCACTAAGCTTTTCTTTGAGACCGCCTAAGCCGTTACCGATAGAACCGAATGGACTTTTACCAGATACTTTTCCCATCGCAGCCGACGCTTGCTTAGCGCTTTTTTCTGCTTCAGAAACCATCTTTTTCATACTTTCGATAAACGGAGCTAAATCCGCTTCAATCGACATCTTCATTGATTCTGCACTCATGTCTTAACCTCCTTTCAAATCTAATTATTATTTGTTTGAAATCTGTTTTGCCCGCGCCTCAATCTGTTGCTTCATGAGTTGCCAGCCTTCGAGCCCCTCAACCGATTTCGGTTCTTCGGGTTGCTCGACGAACGGATAATGCTCATGTATCTTAGGCATTTCATTAGGCGCGTTAGTATACATATTCAGTTGAGCTTGCTTGTAATCCATCATCGCCTGCATTTGAAGTTTACGCATTTCGCGATTCCGGTTAGCTTCAAGCTGTACCATCAACTCGCCATAAGTCAGCTCCCAAAACTTATCAACTGGAATTCCAGATTCAACAGCAATTGGATATAGATCCTCAAGCAATTCGCTGACGTTGCTATAACTCTTTACACCGTTGGTTGTGCTGGAGTTTCCGTTGGCACTTGAACTTCCGGTACTGCTACCATTGCTGGCGCTGAAGGCGCTTTGATAGCTTCCGGTTTGTCTGTCTTTGGTAAAAAACCCGCTTCACTCATCAAATTTTGAATGGCCGGAATCAATTCCATGTAGTTACCGCCTGCTGCCATGAACTCATCATTTAACGCATACATATCAGCGATAGCAACACCGTGAATCGTGTTAGCTTCTTGAAGTACGATTAATAATTCTTGCGTCATTGGCAATCGGAAGTTTTCACCGTCAAAGAAAATGCCGACAAATGCTTTGCCTAAACGCGTTTCAATACGCACGGCAGTTGCAGTATCTAACTTCAATGAGAGTGTCTTAGAGCCAAATTTAAATTCAATAGGTTTCATGTGTAAATTACCTCGTATATGTTTTGTTTGATTACGGCTATGCCGACATATCAACAATTTAATATGTACCCGAGAGATTGCCTCTCGGAATCACTTAAGCAGTAGTTCCATAAGTGAAGTCTGTTTCTGGGGTCAAAATGACAGTAAATGTCAATGCACCATTAACTTCGGTAGCGTCACGCTTAACAGTGACACCAGCCTTAAATGATACGAATGAGCCGTCTGGATAGAGCACCTTCCAGAACTTAGACGCTGCGGTTTCCATAGCCTTAGCGGTCGTGAAGTTTGAGCCACGATATACAACTTTAAATTCCATGTTGTCAGTATCTTGAAGCCCCTTGATGTATTTCTTTTGCGTATCGGCAAGTGTGGTTACATCCACCTTTTCAGGTGCCCCACCGATTTCTGGAACGGATTGAACACCGCCCAAGTCGGAATAAGTACCTGATTCTGTTGTTGAGTATTGGAGCAATGTTTGCGCCGACAATAATCCTGATTCAATAGTCATGTAATGCCTCCTTATTTATGACTGGAAAACTAATCCAGTTTCGTTATTAACAATGCCCTCATACGCCACAACGATCCTTTTCAAAATTGCTGTATTGGCATCCTCCGAGCTTAAATTTCTAAATCCGAGTACAGAAAAAGCCTCGTCTAATTTATCTTCTAAATCAGTGAGGCTTCTTTCACCATACAATTCAATTGTGATAGTCCAATGCGTTAAAAGTTCTTCGTTAACTTCATAGCCTTTTGCTGGCTCATGAGATGTATAGAATATTGCGGACGGATATTCGTCTGTCCAAGTTTGCGGATAAACGGTAGATTGCAACGTTAATCCTTCAATGCCACTCAGCGTTGTTGCCACCGCCTTCTTAACATTAATTCGTTTAATCATGCCGTCACCCTTTCACATTTCTAAATTCGTCACTAAGATATTGCTTAGCCTTCTGCGATACCTGCTTATACGCCGGAAACAAATATGGTCGTGACTTCTGCCCATGCGTTCGAGCAAACCACTGACCGTCTTTGCTTTGCCAGCTCACCATACCGTAGAGCACGCCAAAATCCATGTCAGTCGGAAAGACCCACACATCCTTGCTAGTATATGCAACAGAGCCATACGCATGCTTAACTTCCATGCGGACAGATTGAGCACCTACGCGACCAGTACCTAATTCGCGATAATCGGAATGATCCGAATTACTGTAAAGCGATACCGTTACGCGTCCACCCTTTTGTTCCTTGTACCGATACCGAATAGAGCTCGCTAGACCGCCGGTTCCATACCTCACAGATGATTCAAGGTTGGACGTGGCTAACTTCTTCATATCTTCGCCCATGCGCCGAGAGGCTCGCATACTGGCTTTTCGATACATATCTGTATGCTTAGCAGCACCATTTTTCAGCTTAGCAACATCTAGCTTTAATTTAATAGTTCCCATAAACTCACTTCCTTTCGAGGATAACTCGCTTATGGGTTCGTAGCGTTCTGATTGAAACGATACGATACACGACATTCTCACCGTCTAAACTTATACCATCGTTCTCGTTAGCAAACTCGTTGATTGAATTGCTAATGGTCTTACCCACTTTCATATTCATCACCTTGTCACCATACGTTTGAACGTCGGTATTTTCATTCATAGCCGAGATTGTCATTTGAACTGGTATCGCTTCATCGGAATAGCCACTAATGAAGTTGCCTTCATCGTCTTGAACGTGTCCTCTCTCATGTAGAAACACCTCAGACGCGCTTTCGTTTTGCAGCAATGCTAGGTTTCCGGCAAAGCCCCAATCGGGAGGAATAGCCATAATACCCACCTCCTAAATCTTGGCGATTAGTCCACGCTCAACTAATTCAGTAATTCGATTAGGCTCGTTTGTCGCTTCTGGAGCACCTCGACGCGGATAATCTGCGCCTAATCCATACTGGTGCAAGTCATCGAACATGTCGCGGAATACGAATACTACTTCATATTCTGCTGGTGTTAACTTTGCTTTCTCAACCATCTGGTCATACCTCCTTAATAAAATGAAATCTTGCCACGTCGCGAACCATCATGAACTTCGCCATTAAGCTCAATCCAAGTATTAATAACCTTGTCAAACTCTGCCCAATCATCAGCTTCAAATGCATATGATTCATCATCACTGGTGAACGAGCTAACGCCCTGACTATTTAATCGGTTTAGTTTCTTCATGGTCACTGGCAAGATTGTAAATTCAAGCGCTTTTGGCACATCTTCAGCTAATATTTTGGCTTTCAATTCAGCTCGCGTTTGAGCTTCCAAAACCTCTAACTTATCGTCTAACGTGCCATGCAACAGGCTATCTAAATCATCTGAAACAGACAATGGATCACCTCCTTAAACGTCGGCGTTCTCGCCTTCTGTATCTTCCACTTGAGCATCATCTTCTGGAGTTTCATATTTTTCAATAAATGTGTCATCTAAGTTAGCAATAATTTCTTCTGCTCGTTTTACGCCAAAAGGGACAACATCGCCGATGTTATAAATAACGCCTAAATGAATATCTTCAAATACTCGTAATACGGTGTACTTTTGCTTTTCTGCCATAATTAATATTCTCCTTAACCTGCTGGAATTTCTTCCGCTCCAGTATTTACGTTAACAACAACTTGCTTGCCGTAATCATCACCAGCAACTTCGGTGCCTTGTTCCAACTTAGCGAAGCCATCTTCCTTAAGAACCATCATTGAAACATACATAGTCACACGCATTGCAACCATATCACGTTCAAACAAGTTGATTACTTGACCATCAGAACCAACGACTGTTGATAATGAGCCTTCTTCTGAAATCTTGTATTCGATACCAGCTGGCACACCATAGAACAAGTTGTTCCAATCACCAAGATACAACTCACCGCGTTCTACACCGCTAAGTTCTGCTGTGGCCACACCATCAATATTCTTAGATGTGCGGTCATAGACTTCTGAGCTATCAACACCGTTATTGTTGCGAGCCTTACGAAGCATAGAGCGGTTCTTGCTAGTAGAGATGAACGCGTTAGGGTCAATTTCCTTATCAGTAAGCAAATCCTCAAGCGCCAAGACATCTTCTTCATCAATCTTGTTAGCGTATCGAGTTGTAACAACGGCATCGTTATCTTCATCAGTCACGATTGATTCGATTGATTGTGTGAATGGGTTATCAATACCCAACAATACAGCCTTATCGAACTTTTCATAAAATGCTGCTGCAATTTGTGGGCGCATCATATCAAAGAAGTCCGCTTGGTTCATCTTGCCATATTCATTAGTGATAGGCACGATGGTAGCCAACTTATGCGATGTCATCTTGATAGTTGCCCATTCAGAGGTAGTAGTGTTAATGCGTTGACCTTCAGCAACCCAGTAAGCACCAGGCCCGTTCAATTGGTGTTGAAATTCCTTTTCAGTATCGCTACCCATATCGATGAACTTACCGAGCTTAGTCACGACTGATTCGTGCAAGAAATCGTCTAACACCAAATCAGAATACACATTTGGAATATAGCCGTTCTTGGCATCATGCATTAATACCGTAGCTGGATTGAATGTTTGTTGTTCCACTGTCATATATATGACCTCCTGTTTTAAATAATGCGAGCTTTAGAAGCACGCTCTGCAAGTGACGTGTTATTTTCCTTGCTACCAAGATTTACACCACTCTTAGGAGCTGACTGACGTGCGCCAGCCTTAATCCCTTCGGCAATTTGCGTCTTGATAGTTTCGGAAACTTTTTCGATTGCGCCTTTAATTGTTTCGGTATCAACGCCGTTAACGGTAAATACATCTGCTAATTCAATCGGCAATCCTTGTTCGTTTAAATCAGCGACAACTTCACCATGCAATTCTTGAAGTGCAATCTTGGTTTCACGTTCTGCAATTTCTTGTTCGCGCTTTTCCATTTCAGCTGACTTCTTTTGCTCGGCGGTCATCTTGGCATACTTCGCAGCTTCTTCTTTTTCAGTTTCAAGCTTAGATGCGAATTCTTCTTGCTGCTTAGCTAGAGCAGTTTGAATAGCCTTATCAACCTTCTTATCAGTAAGCGAATCAACTTCCGCCTGCGTATATGTCTTTTCAGGTTCAACGCCTGCGTTGCCACCTTCTGTTCCGGTATCGGCCTCATGTAAACGAATCATACTTTTCAATAACATTTTGTTCTCCTATCCAGTCAAAAATAGCGCTATACCCCATCCACGCAATTAAGCCCAGACACGATATACCGCTATTAAATCCCACATACATTTTTAATTAGTTTAACGTCGTTTCGGACAAAATAAAAAGCAACTCACAGTTGCATGAATTGCTCTAAGTTAATTATCACATCATCTTTATCAAAACCGAAAGCTAGCAATTCTTTTGCTAGGTCCCAATCATCGGGTCCAGAAACCCACGGAGTTACTTCAACTGAGCCCGCATCACTGTCGGCTGGTACGTTGTCAAGATTAACCCCGTTACTCAATTCCACGTATTCGATAACCGAAGCGCTATCCCCGACGTAATTCACGAATAATATATCTTCCGCTTCTTCATACGAGATATTAGAAATCTTTAGTGCCATGAGTAACCACCCCTTTTTTATTTTTGAATTGTGTTTCCATTTGTCGAAGTGTTTTTGTATACGAAGTAAGCACATTGCTTTTTTTATCAATCAAGACAAGTCTGTACTCACCATCAATTTTTTTAACAAACGCCTTATTCATTCGATTTTCCACGTCATAAGAATCCATGATGAAATCAGGCTTCTTAATTGTTTCAATAATATTCGTAATTTTTTTCGGAGAATTTGCCGCTATTTCGTGGCGATTAAAAATATGTTCAAATGATTTTGAATTAAATTTAATCATCTTAATTTTCGTTTCAATCCCGTCGCCAATCCCATTTTCAAATCGGTTGCGCAGGAATTTAAATTTTGCCTCATAAGCTTTATCAGCTGCGAATTTTGTTCGTAATTCCCGACGGTCATTTCGATACTTGGGTGTCTTACCCCGACTACCATTATACCCCTTCGACGCACCAGAATTGCTTTTGGGGCCTTTCGAATTGCGACTTTTGGGGTCGATTGAATCGACAACATCTTCAGCAAGCGAATAATCCATTGGGTTATCTTCATTTGTCCCAAACCAACTACACCTGCAGTTCGGGTGTTGCGGAATAATTGGTGAACTAACATCTATCGTTTCCACAGTTTTGATTGCAAACGTATGCTCATCATACGGCATACACATCTCACACGCACCGCTTTCAGCATGCCACATCATGTTCTTAAATCCGGCATCCTTAGCATTGTTCACTGCAGCTCTGGCTCGAACACGTTGCATTTCGGTGTTGTACAATCTATCAACCGCAGCAAGCTTATTCTTAACCGACTTATCAAGCAACGGCACTAACCTTGCACGCGCTTGTGTAATATTCAAGCCTCGCATTAGAGTATCACGCATAGCAGCATTCAAACGATTCCCTAGTTCGGCTTGATGATTCCACAACCTGTCGCTAAACGTTTGCCCGACGAACTTATTTTGAACCAACGACTTAATCATTCCCTCATCGATTTTAGGAATCTTAATGCCCATCGTTTTCGCATGCATAGCAACTTCGTTAGCGTAGTTCTGGATCATCTTTTCTTGAATCATGCTATCCAGATTCACGCCATGTTTTGCCATGACTTTGCCAAGTTGAATATTCATAAGTTCTAGCTCGGTGTTTCGATGAGCTAAATCATACGCTGCCATGAACTCTTTAGATTTACCAGTTTGCCAAGACTCGTTTAGAAACGCCTGTAAGTCCTTCTGCGCGCGCTTGTAATCTTGCAAGGGTATTTGCTTAGTTACGTTACCAAGCGTCACCATTCCGCCTTCGTTATTCTTTAATAGCCACTCTGTTTGTTCTTTCCACAAATCATCTGCCATCGATTGATATTCATCGGCTAATTTGGCGTTAAACAGGCTATCAGACTTATTCCGAAAGTTTTCTAATTCGTTTTCGCGTCTAATCCAATAGAGGCGATTTCTAAACGTGGCTTCTTTTGCATCGGCGGTAAGCGCTTTAGGCGTATCTGTAATTACTTTAGCGCTAGGAAACTCTTTGATGTAATTTTCAAGTTCGGATAAATCATGCAAGCTTCGCATTCACATCACCGCCTTGCAAGTTGCCAGCGTCATCAATCGGCAACGCTGGTTCAGTCGGCATCATAGCTTCACGTTCATCTGCTTCTTCTTGAATCTGCTTAATTTCATCATCTGGGTTGTCGATATAAGGCTGTTGGCTAAGCATTGTTTTCTGTGATACTTGCAAGCCTAAGCCACTAAACGTCTCGACAGCTTCCTTAACGTTCTTAGGAAGGTTAGGTGTGAAGTCCACAGCAACGCTTGAATACTCCTCACCTTCCCACTCGTTAACGCTACTTTCGATGTTAGCAACGAGATGATACCGTTCAATCAACCCCTTAATGAACCAGTTCTGGTGTGTAGAAGCCTTGTTTTGCATGCCGAGTAATTTATACTTCATTGCCTCACCGGAGATGTTTCCCATGAACTCGCTATCAGTTAAATCAATCGTATATGAGAACTTATGAATATCGTTCGTAAGACGTTTCTTGTATGCTTCAATTCCTGCGACATCATATTGCTTGTAAATATAGTTAGCGCCCATTTGCGTTTGCTTACCACTTGAATCAACGCCGGATTGCAATGCCAAAATATTAGCACGTGCCATTCCAATCATGTCATCTGCGCTTAAGCCAGCACCATCAATATCACCAGTAATAACTAACATTGCGTCGACTAAATCTTGCATGTAGTTTGCTGTATCTGATTCGCTACCATCATAGAGATTGATTAGCGGAATGACCTTCTCAAACGTACTCTTGCGTTCGCGGTCGAGTTGCCACTCAACAATCGGCACACGCTCAAACGCATGCGCTTCTTCGCTATTCAATACTAGCTGTCCAGATTCGATAGCCGTCTCGTTGAACACTACTGCCTTATTGTTTGTGTAAACGGTAATCAAATACTTGTTCTCGTCTAACGCAACAGGGCGATAGCTAACTGCCATGATTGGCTTAGGCTTGATGTCGAAGTTATAGATTACGAATGTGTTTAATGGATCCAGACGAACGACAACATCCTTATCATCTTCCGAGCGGTACCACAGTTCATATCCGCGACCAAACACTGCAGCGTCTAAATAGACTTCGGTATTAAGCGCGTCGATTTTGTTGTAATCGTTAATCTCATTGATTTGCGCAGTACCCTTATCATCGTTTGGAATAGCAATTTTAAGAGGTACACCAGTATCATATGCAGTAAAGAAGTTAGCGATATACTCGCCAAACGAATGAGTTGCACGGTTATCAGCTTTCTCTTTACCGATACGCCTATCACCAGTCAAAATACCAACGTTATTACCGTCGGCATATGATTTTAAATACTTTAATCGTGGCGCTTGGTGCTCTTTATGGTGTTGAATGAATTTCATCAATTCTGATAGGTTAGATAGCAAATCAGCTGCTTCACCGTTATACGTATATCGAATATTCGATTGCGCATCATATCTTTGCGTCTGATTAAATCGATTAACATTAATGTCATTCTCAAACTCATTCGCTACTGGTATCAACACTTCGTCTGTCATTTAATCAATCCCTTCACTTTCCTAATAGTTTTATTCACATCACGTTTAGTTGGCTTCAAGCTCCAAGTGCTGACGGCATAGCGCAATGCGTCCATGATGTGGTTGTTGGCATCAATCGGCTTGTTGAGCCACTTACCTTCTCTGTCTTGGTCATACGCATATGTGTTTATTTCATCAATCGTATGATTTAAAGACGGGTGAATATGAATCGTGAATCCTTGTAGGTACTGAATACCTTGTCGAATTGAATCCTTACCTTTGGCGCTTGGGATAATCCGGCGGACGCCCTTCAACTTCAATTCAGCAATCAAACGTTGCTCAGCTTCATCGCCTTTGATTTCTTCTTTCAAATGGTCATGCGCTTTTAGCCACGCGAATATTTCATCTGTCAGCATTCCTTTTTGATACAGTTCTTCTGTCAGCCAGATGTCCTTATCGTCAAAGTTAATAGCTGCGTTGATATACGTCGTTGGGTCATTCTTGAAACCGAAATCCATTCCTTGCGTTACGGCGTCGGCGTTCTTTACCTTGTCGTGAATACTAAAGTCCTCAACCACGAAGTTTTCATACACTAATCCTTCTGCCACACCCCACTCACCGTCTAACGTGATGCGCGCACGTCTGGGATTAGTTCTGCGTACATCTTCATATCGGGCTATATCTTCTTTGGTAAGCCACTCGTTAGACTTGTAAGTCGTCGTATACGCGAATACATCTTTGACCTTCGTATCTTCATCAAAAAACGTGGACTTAAGCCAGTGGCGCTCACTCCAAGGGTTAAACGTGAAGGTTGCTTGCTTAAAGAACTCGGGGTTATCATCGTCACCACCACGAATAGATTCAATGACAGTTTGAACAGCGTCCCAAGATTCAAGCTGGTAGCTTTCCTCAAACCATACCCAAGTCAAAAAGCCAACCGCGACAGAAATAGATGTGATTTTCAACGGATCATCTAATCCACGAAAAATAATCTTCTGGCCAGTTGGCAGGTATTCGATTTCAGGCAACGAACTATTGAACTTAAAAAGGCTATCCACTTTTAACTTGTGGACAGCCCATTGCAAATCTGTAAATGTAGATTGCTTATTAGTATGTGAATATCGACGAACTACCAAGATGTTAGCCCAATCGTATTTCATAATGTGATAGATATACCACAGTGCAGTAGTCTTTGATTTCTTGCTACCACGCGAGCCTTTGACTACCTTGTAGAAGTGTCGGTCATTCCAATATCGGTTATAACCTTTGCCAATTAATTTACTAATTGATACTGTTTCGCTCATGCAACACCTCAATCATCTTCTGGAACATCGTCAACGAACGTCGGCAGTTCCAACTTAACGTTGAGGCTTTCGTTAAACGCACCATTAACTTTAAGTATCGTATCAATAGCGCTTAATTGGTCGTGACTGTCCGGTGTGTACTCATATGTTTTAGCACGCTTTTTTGTCGAAGATTTGCCGTTCCCGTTTTCGACCTTTTCCACGCTGTTTGAGACGCCTCTCTGCTTTTCCCCTCTAGCAATACTAGCGAGACGTTCAAGCGCCTCTGTGACGTCCATAGTACGCTTAGATTTAGCTTCAGCCGTCCGCATAGCGATATAAGCCTGAACCTTTGGATTTCTCAAGATTTCAGACGCGCCGGCAGCCGTGACCTTTGCTGAATAACCAGCCTTTCGATACGCCTCGGAGGCATTACCATGATTAATAATGTACTCGTCAGCGAATATCCGTTGTTTGAGCGTTAAGCCGAATTCATCTAATGCCATGTCGTGCCTCCTTTCGGCAAGTAAAAACCGCCGGCATATTGTCAGCGGTTAATTGTCTATCTTTGAAATTCCATTCCAAAATAACTTCTCTACGTTCTTAGTACGCTTAGCTGTATGACTAAACGTTTCGGCTTTAACCTTGCCCCAGATAACTTCAAACGGAGCATTGTACTCGCTAATGAATACAGGCACCGTTTGCTCGCTTACCCACTTATCGAACGCTTTAGTATCAAACTCTTGTGCATAACCTGCTGTCCCTCTATACGGTGGGTCAACATAGATAACTGCATTATCCGGAATTTCAATTGTACGATAATCTCCATTTGAAAAAGTGAGTTGCTTGCGTCGATTAAGTTGCTCAAGTCTTTGCAAATGTTCGAGGCGATTGAGTTGTTCGAGCCCTTGCAAATGTTGTAATACCGTTTCGTTCAATTCCAAATTAAGCTTTTTAGTAATTTGACCGAAACTTAATCGACGCACCTTTAAATCTCGGCCTTTATAAGTATTTTCTCCGGTATCAAATACACTAAAGGCATCTGTGCTGAATTGTCTATTCAACTTATCAATTGATTGCTTATCGCCAAACACTACCGCATAGTGACCTAATTTTTTGAATGGTTCGATGTCGGTTCCGTATAAGTATGAAAACTTTGAGACTCCATTACCAAATGACCAGACGATACGAATGAAGCTGCTTAAAACACCGTCTTGCTTGACTAGTTCATCTGCTTCTTCGTGGCTGTACCACTTGTAAAACTCATCTGGAAATTCTTCATGCGTCATAACATATTCGAATAGCTCATATGTTTTAGGATCCAGCTCGTTGTAATGAACCGGAATCCCGTTTTCAACTACGGCAGCAGTCATCGCACCTCCACCGCCAAACAAGTCGTATAACACGAAGTCTCGCGTACCGACCTTATTAACAATCTTTGAGAGTATCTGTCCAGACAGAGCGCGTTTGCTACCTTGATAAGGCATGCCAAGTTTTGATGATTTAATTTTTAACATGGAATACCACCCGATTGCCTTCAAACTCTGGCATGGTAATTAAATCAGCTGAGCTTAACTTTGAGAGCGCAGCAACTACCTTGTCGAAGTTATCGCCTCCAGTTTCAATATCATCATCTTCAAACTCATCGTCATCTAAATCATCAAGCGTGGTAACATCTGCGAAACCAAAACCGCTCATATCAATATCAGTCAATTCAAGTTCTTGTAATTCAATTGCTAAGGCATCCATATCCCATTCCGCAATTTCGCCAACCTTGTTATCAGCGAGACGGAATGCTTTTACTTGCTCCGGACTTAAATCATCGGCAACGATAGTCGGCACTGTTTCTAGTCCCAACTTTTTAGCTGCCTTAACTCGTGTGTGGCCAGCGATGATTTCACCGTTACCATCAACAATTACCGGCACTTTAAAGCCGAACTCATCAATAGAACGTGCCACCGCATCAACCGCTTGGTCATTGAATCGGGCATTATTAGCGTATGGAATCAATTCATCAATCAACTTATCTATAATTTGCATCATTTCACCGTGCTTTCTACTTTTTATGTTATTAGACAAAAAAATAACGTTTGTCTTTAATCTGTTGTCTCCACCCTGTGCAGGAATAGCACTTTGGAGTTGTCAGCTAAAACGAACGTTAATTAATTATGTACGGACAAGCTATCGGAATCATGGTCGCACGATACCAAATTACGGCTTGCCTCTTGTGTATCAATCTTCATAGAGAGACACCTCACGTAATCAGAAAGGTGTTTCATATCTCGCTAAAACTTCGGCCATCTTAAAAGCCATCAGCGCTTATCACGGCAAGACTACGAACATGCGAGAGTACGACCCCTCTGCTTCACGTTAACAATCCGCAAGCCATGTCCAGCATTGGTTCGTCTACTGATAACTCAGCCAATGCAATTTGTATTAAACTCATTTATTAAAAACAATTCAAGACTATTCAAGAGGAGGAACCAACTACTCTCGAAAGCCAATCGAACTCATTACAGTTTTGCTTCGCACGCCACCACCCAGTGTGTAGTTCGTTCGGCTGCGTGCCTGTTTCGTCTTGCTCTGAATTCTATGTCAAATTGATGGAATCGAACCATCGGCCACCATCAAACCTGCTACCAAGCATTTGACCACCTAATATTAAACTTCTATTCAAGAAAGGAGATATCCACTCATACTGCAAACCCAGAAAGCAGCGGCTCATTTTTCGGTCTTTGCCTTGACCTATGTTCACAGCAGGATTTGAACCTGCACCCTATCACTAAAAGTAATATGCTCTACTGTTGAGCTACATGAACAGCCAATTATATTTGAACCCCGTTTTCAAAAACGAGTTCTCGTTGCTTTTAACGTCAATCCGAGGACATATGATCGTGAGACGGAATCGAACCGCCGTACACCCGCTTTCGCGAATTGCTCTTGCCATTTAGCTATCATGGTCTATGGTCAATCAAGGAATTGAACCTTGTTATCTCGACTAGACCCCGAGCGCTCTACCAAATAAGCTAATTAACCAAATGGTCGCAATTTCAACGACCTGTCGCTTACCCAGCGTCTACAAAAATAAAATAAAGTTTCCTGCTGCTTTTAGACTCAATCCAAGGAGTTATGTATACGGAATCTCACCGCACGTACGCTATTAACGCTCTGTAATGTCATCAAGTAGGCTTCTGGACTCTTTTCGGAGAACGTCCAGCTCCTATGTGACGGTGTGGAATCGAACCACACGCGACTTAGCAGCAAGCTAGCAGTCGCACCATTTCGCCACTCCTCATTCTAGGTCGGCTCGATCTTTCGCCGATTGAACGGTCACCGGCAAAGTGCACGCGTTCATAAATGATAGCCATTCACGCTTCAGAACTAAAAAATATAAGAAGAGAAAACCTGTTAAAAAATGGAGGTTGAAAGGGATATCGCGAAACCTTTCAACAATACCTATATTACAGGGTTTTCGAGATTAAAAGTGTCAGAAAAGTGTCACGAAAGTGTCAAATATCGCACTTTTCTAGGAAACGCTTTCATACTCATCATCTAGCACCAATAAGTCGCTGTACACATAGGTTTCACAGAACCTAGCCAATGTACGTTTCTTAATCCTGTTAACCGACTTTTGCGAGACATGAAACTTATATGCGAATTCCTCAATCGAGAGCGCATGTTCAGCCGTGAAGAATGCATCCATGCAATCGATTAGCATTGTATCGAAAAGCGCGTTAACGGCTCCCTCAAACTGATTTACCACTTGTTGCGAATGAAGCTGCTTAGTTAGCATATCCTCCGATGAATTACCGAACGCTGTACCTTTTGGCATGTCGGACATCACTGGCGATTTCAGTCCATAGCTAAACGAAGCCAGCGCGCGTTTACTTCGTCGATACTCCTTAACGATTTTCATAACATTTGCCTTAGTGGCCAGATAGTTGAACCCTGTTAAATCTTCCATGCGATATCCTCCTGCTTATTTATCTGTAAAACTTATTACGAGCAATGCGCCCATTACACAACCAATCAAGAACGTTGCTGCTAAACTCATAGAAATATCCACCCCGCAATTTCTGACAATGCTTTGATTGTTAGCATTATTAACGTTCCGATTCCTAGAATCATCAAACAAGTTTGCGCGCACATAGCTAAGGTTTCTTTCATTTAGCCACCTCATACGTCCTTCTGAAAATATCATCTGCAATAGCCCAATGTTCACCATTGACGCCAGTTGCAATCCAATCATTCACCTTCAACATCATTGCACCTTCTAATGTTGGAATTGCTTGGCCTTCTGGAAAAATACTGACAATCCCATATTTTTCAATCATCGCACCTGAACCATCAAACTGCTCGGCTTCAATCAATGCCGTTTTACGATACTTTGTCATTTTTCACTTCCTCATACTTGATAGCGCCATTTGCTCCAAATGTTTGAGTAAATACTTTGCTACCCATGCGCATTTCTAATCTGTCATATCTATCGACGATACCGTGTAACTCTGCCATCTCGCGATATACCATTAATCGTTGGTCATAGTTATCGTTCCAAGCGACTGTTTGGCGACCATTCTCATATAGATCATGTCTAAACGCTGACTTCGCTTGCATGGTTCGCTTGGCACCAGCGAGGATACTTCTCTGGATTTGCTCTAACGTTGTCATCTAATCGCCTAAACCTTTAATCACCGCAACAATCATCGTGATAATGATTGCAGTTCCGCAAATGATGAACACAGCTCCTAAACCGTTATCGCTCATCATTTACCTCCAAAAAAATAGCTGAATTATATGGAATCGTTAACTTTTCGCCAGTTTCAAAGTAAACTTCGATTGACCAGAAGTAAGGGCTGTTAGTTACCTTTTTGATTCGCGCAACGTTATCGCGTCCAACAATCCAATCTGCGCCATCTGGATGCCCAATTACCCCTACTTTTTTAATCATCATCAAGCTCTCCATCTGAATAATTATCGACGAAATCATATAAATCATTCTGATTTGAGTTCCATTCAAAGAGAACACTTACTAACAATTTTGCGTACTTTCCAACTTCACTTTTATTCATTTTCCTGCCTCGCTTTCCGTTACCGTTCAAAAATCAGTGTATCGACGTTGCGTGCACCTTCTTCGTTTAAGGTGCTGGTTTCAACCGCGATGCCTTCATTCGTGTAATCTGACCAATTCACGTTCGCCATTCCATCGTTGAGCACTTCCATTAACTCATCCGGTTCGAGTACACTTTCAATAATCATCACTGTTTTACGTTTGTTTAAATCCATTACTCTTGCACCTCGTCAATTCGGGTGATGGTACCACGACGTAGCAGCACATCGTTACCATCGGTCGTTGTGTACCGATCAAACTTACCATTCACCTCAATGTCTAAGCTATGAGTTTCTATGACTCCGTCTGGCGCATAGATACGATATAGCGGTGTTTTTGGTTCGGGGTTAGGGTACGGGTTTTTTAGAGGTTGCCAATACTCACTATTTAGGGGTTGCCAATATTCACTAAATTCATAAGAGTTTGCAACTTTTACGCCGTTAAGACCGGTAATATAAGTGATGATCCAGTCGCCTCGGTAAACACGTTGGCCATCCTTAAAATGCCAACTATTATTTCCAACGCTCTCAGTTAATTGGTATTGTGAAATCATTTCATAGGAATCATAAAACAATTCTGCAAACCCTAAATGTTTGCTATCTTTATTCATAACTTTATATATCATTCTTCCACCTCCACAGCGAATGCCATGTACTTTGGATTAATTGAATTTATTTCGGATTCAGTAAATTCAATTGCATCACTTTTATAATCGCCTGCTTTATTGATCTTCTCGATATACGTTACGCCGTATACTGTACCAGCCAATACTTCACTGTATCCGTCATTATCAGTAAACACCACGTGATACTTCTTCTCTTTCTTGAGTGTGTAACCACGACCGATTGCGTGAAGCATCAGCAGCTGATTAAGACTTTGCTCATACTCACCACTTCCCTTAATCCATTCAATAAATCCATCTGGATAATCCATTTTTGGCAGCGTTCCAATCAAAGCATTTGCAAAACCGACGGCTCTTAAATGACCAAATTCATCTGTATCCAATGTTTCAAACCATTCAAACGCGACTTTTGGTAGCTTTACTGGCGCATACTTAGTTTTGAGTTCTGCCAATTCTTTTCCCAAAGACGCATTAAGCTCTCCTGCCCGTAGGCTTGCCGTAGAATATTTAGATTTCCACTCCTCAAGCTCATGTACCAATTCAGTTTCACGAACCTCGCGTGCTTCGATTTCAGCTTTAAGCGCCTTCTTGTCAGCCTTATGCTGCTTATTAGCTGTTTGAAGTTGTTCAATAATACTTTTCAAATGACTTTCTTCAAATTGTGAACGAGCGTCGGACAGGTCTTTGACTGCTTTGTCGCGAGCAACTGTCATTTCTGATAATTGGTCAACCAGTTCAGTAATTTGATTGTTTAAATCAAACCCAATAGCCGTCGATTGGTCAACCTGCGTTAGTGACTTGACGTAATCAACTATTGGTTTAAACGCACTACCGTCTTCTTTTTCTTTCCAAAACGTATTATCGTAAGTTTCCCATAAATCAAATAGTTTTTCTTCATCAAACTCAACTCGCTCAGTCTTTGGTAATTGCTCATCTGGAATATCTAATTCGATTTCAGCATCTGCACCAAGAGGCTTGAGCCAATATCCGAAACTGTATTTCGAACCAGCTAAAGATTTACCCTTCAAATTACTATCTTTAGTAATCACTGCTGTCGCCAATTGTTTCGCTGTTACTTTAATCTTTGCCATTTTTCTTCACCTCCACTTTGAATGGTTCGTACTCGGGCTTAATTTCTGATTGTGTGAAATGGAATGACGGATCCGCAGTAGGATATTCCTCATTCTCAAATTCCACTTGACCATCCTTCCCCAAATACCAAGCGTCACCTTCGCTATCCGTTGAAATCTTAATTAGGTATTTAGGTTCTTCTTTAATCTTGTAACCATCCAGAATTGCTTTGGTGAATAAGATTGTTTCCTCGCCGTCTGGAATGTACCGTTCTCCATTTACAAGATAATGGGCGGGATTGAATCTGTCAGCAGTCAATGCCCCATCAAAACCTGTACGGTTTAAGAGGTATAGCGCAATAGTTTTATGGTGCTCACCATTAATTGATGGTGACTCGGCAAGCTCCGCTACTTTTTTATACCAGTCGTCAAACCACGTTGGCACTTCAACCAAATCTTGTTCAACTTCAAGCGTGATTGTTGCTAGTTTGTCTAAGCGTAGTAATTCAATCTGTTTTTTACCAATACTAAACTCTCCGTCAAAACGAGTTCCATCTGAATAATATGTGTCGCCTTTGATCGTACCTTCTGCTGTTAATTCAATTGTTTTCTTTGCCATTTTCCATATCCTCCACTTTCATGACATTAATAGTTACCTTGAAGCCCGCTGGAATTTCAAAGCTCATCTCAACGTCAGCGTTCGTTTCCTTAGCCATTGAAACGAGCGACGCTAATGTATCACTCGTCTTGTCATCCTGCTCCGCACGTTCAGTTTGTGGCACCGATTCATCTGAAATACCCATAATGTAACTAACTGAAACTTCGAAGTAATCTGCCAATTCCTGCCACGTTTCAAGTTTCGGCTCACGATCTCCGTTCTCATATTTACTTAACGTGGGAACCGGCATATTTATCCCATCGCTTAACTCTTTAAGGGTTAAGCCTTTTTCTTTTCTAAGTTCTTTAACCTTGTTTACCATTTTCCATATCCTTCAAAAATCAACATCACTTAACATCTGGAGCATGAAACCGTGAACCGTCAGGTTTTATTGGGTCAAGTACTCCATATCGAATCATGTCAAAAGCTTCCAAAAACGAACCAGTTTCGCCTGTGTCAGTTTCCCAAAAATATTCGGTATCATATCTCACACGAGGTTCGTATGAATCATATACCTTTTTGGTAATTGTAATAATGGCTCCAATTGGCGTATATGGCGTTCCCCATGAATCGGCCACATAAAATTTATCGCCTATTTCAGGCTCGTTGATAATCTTATGAAGACGGCCTAAACGTTTACTCATTGTCATTTTCACTCTCCATTTCTGCAATCTTCTCAAGCAGCTTTGCATTTTGCTTCTCACCATTTGCGATGATTGCTTCAAGCAATTCAATCTTGTGGCTTAACTCATCAATCCGTTTATTCGCAATATTGATTTTTGCAGTGTCTTTTTTGTAAATAATTTTACCGCCAGTCTGCAATCCACGAATTTGCTCTTTTAAAACTTCGATATACTCCGCTTGCGACTTAACTTTGCTTAATAGCACTTTCTCCGTTTTAGTCGTCATTTTCACTCTCCAGCTCGTTAAACTGACGAACGGCTTCTTCATAGCTCAATCCATATTCAGAAAGAGCATGCATTGCTGTATGCGCGACCCTAAAATCAAAAACGTAATCCGGTTGTTCTTTTTTTTCGGTAAATAACACCATCTGCTCGTTATTAAAAATAGCTCTAATTGTTTGCAAACGGTATTTTAACCGATGCACATTCACGATTTGCCACATTACAGAACCTCAACCTTCAATTTCATCGTGCTAGTTTTCAATCGGTCTGCTACCGCTTGTGCGTTTCGCGCATCGTAGAACACCGCAGCGTTTTCTTTGTTTTTGATGAACTTGAAAACATTTTTGCCATACGCGTTGAATAGATAGCGCCTGACCAATTTTCGGTCATCATCGTAATACTCGTATCGCAAAATATACCGCTTACGGAACTTGTTAAGCTGTTCTTCCGTGTGTTGGTCTACTTCAATCACTTGGGGCTTTGAAGCTATCCGCTGACCGACTTCAATTAAATAATTTCGTTCGCGGTCGCTTGGGGTTTCAACTTTTGGCATACCGTAAATTTTAGACATCGGGATATTTTGACTTGCTCCCAGTTCTTTCAACGTGCCGGATCCAAGTAAATCCATGCCATGATACATTTCGTAAATTTTTACAGGTTTCTTTGCTGGTTTCATTTTTCCTCCTAGCGGGCTTCTAACCCCGTTCGGTAGCTTAGTGGCTACGTCACTGTTTTTATCTTCAATTTTCATAATCAACAGGCTCTTACCGCCACGTTCAAGCGCTCGTCTGTTTCCGCTCGAGCTAGCGAACCATTTTGTAGTTTTCAACTTTTGCCCTAATCGTGAAGATACATTTATCAATGTGTCGATGAATTGGAATTTTTCACCGTAATAAACGGCATGTTCATATTCTGCAACCATCTGTATTCCTCATTAGAATGGCTTTACAAACACCATATATCCTTCAATTTCTGCCTGCTTCCTATTCAAAGCTGCCGAAATATATCCATGATTTTTACCCAAAAATTCACTAGCGAGTCGCATATTCCGAAATACGGTTGCGATGTTTGTTTGTACATTTACCAATACTATTTGTTTTTCGGATTTGTTTAAGCCATTCTCAAACGCATGACGCAGATTCCCTACATAATCAATCCATTCCAAATTATCAACTACATTGTTGCTAGGGTTGCCATCAATATGGTTGATAATTTCTTTCCCTTTTGGTGATGTTCCTAAGAATGTTTTGGCCACTATCCTATGCACTAAAAAGGTGTGCTGGGTTTTATCTTTGTAAAGAGAAACCCGTTTATAACCTTTTTTATCAGTCTTTTGCTTGATAATGCGCTCTTTCCAGCGCCTTTCACCATGAAATCTTGATTCGGTTATTTTGCCTTCCGGACTTTTTATTCGTCCTAAATTACTTACTTCGTATAACCCTTCAAAATCGGGGACTGATTTCCAAATTTCTTTAATCATTAATCAGCCCCCAAAATCAAAAGGGAGGTCATCATCGGTAATATCAATTTCTTGACCATTAGGAGCGAATGGATCCTTAGGTCGCGCGTTGTTACCAAATGAATTACCGTTGCTTTGATTACCGGAATCATTCTTGCGCCCATCTGAATCAGAACGTGATTCTAATAGCGAGAAGTTTTCAACTACGACTTCGGTTACATAAACGCGGGTGCCTTGTTGGTTTTCATAGTTCCGCGTTTGGAGCCGACCTTCAATCCCAATCAATGAACCCTTGTGGGTAAAGTTAGCGAGGTTTTCAGCTGACTTGCGCCAGATAACAGCGCTAATGAAATCAGCTTCACGCTCACCATCGTTGTTAGTAAATTGGCGATTAACTGCTAAGTTAAACGAACCTACTGCTGTACCGCTTTGGGTGTAACGGAGCTCAACATCTTTCGTTAAGCGTCCCGTAAGGACTACTCGATTAATCATTCGTCTTACCCCCAAACAACTTTCCCAAAATTCCTTCTTGCTGTTCTTCGCTTAAATCAGACATGTGGATAACTGCTCCATCTTTCACCATGTCTCTTGTTACCTCACCCTCATCACCCGTTAAACCGGCGTCAAAAATACTGAATAACATTTCAGCCATAGCTGCGCCATCACCTGAATTCGCTGCCCGTAATGCTTTTAAACCGAGAATAGTTGTTTCTTCCAACGCTTCAATCATCAATTTGAGCGCTTTATCGATTTCGTCGCTCGACATTTTTTCTTCATCAAATTTTTGCATCAAATCCAATGGCATCTTTGCAACCGCAAAAATTTGAGCCGGAATATCCATATTCGTCGTAATTTTCGGATCACCGAAATATTCGTTTTCATCTTGTTGAATCTTAAATTTGAACGTGCTTTGTTTATTTTTAGTCATGTTAGTTTCCTCTTTCTTTTCGTGTTGGCTCCATCAATCACCAATATTTTTTCTTAACGATTCTCGATAATACTTAGCGTCAAACTCGTTCATCTGCGTTCGCGTCATAACTCCAGTTGCAATCAATAAATCTTCTTGCAGCTTGATTCCTTCGACGTGGTGTAATGAATCGAATTTCTCAAAGCCTATTTGTTCAATCTCGCTATGGTGCGTTCTGCACAACGCCATAAGCCGATTCCTTCTGTGGTCGGTGTTATCTCGACCGGTCAAACCAACAACGTCAACGTGATGTATATCAGCATGTTCACCGCATATCACACATGACCTGTGCTTCAAGCCCATCAGCATCGCTGAATAAATATCGTCTGTTAGCTCGCTAGGCCGTTCGTGAAGTGGTACATTCCAAGCGATAGCTCTATCTAGCAACCAATTGATGAATTGCTTTGCAACTGTCACGCTAGCTTGCTCCTCGCTCTTGTAACTTAGCGAAAACGGCTCAATGCCTGATTCTTGTAAGAAATCAATTGTCAGGAAGAACCTTTCGGTTTCCAAATCCTCACCGCTCCATTTTGCGAAGTCGCCAACAATAGCGAATATTTTGCGATGCTGTTCTGGTGTATGCCCTCGCCTATCATCTACGAGAAGCATTACTTCGTTGTGCCTGACATTCCACAGCGCTAAATCATGTGCGAATTCAGCGCTATCAAAGCCGTTTAGCAACACTTGCTTTGAATTAAACTTGTCTAATTTTGCTGAATAGCCCTGCATGATTTGCCTCCTGTCAGATTATTGGCGCCCACGTTTTTGGATTACGGATCCAATCGACGCTAACTTTCACCTTCTTGCCATCTGCCGTTATCACATTCACCATGCGCAACATTTCGTTGTTGCCGGCTGAATCAACCTTTGCGTAAATCGGCTCAAAATCCGGCGGTGTAACAAGCACCTTTTTGCCAACAAAACCATCAATGAATTTCGTAAATGATTCTTTCATCACATCAGCCCGCCTTGTTTACTAGCACTGTTTTTCGGTCGGAACTCATTAATACTGTTGCGCCAGCTTTAATAATCGCCCGAGCAACTGCATCGAGTTGTTCCTTGTTACCTTGAAGCGTGAACGTTACTTGTTGCTGTTCCTCGATTACTTCGCCGGTATCAACATCAACTTTCATGCCGTTATCCGTTTCAACTAACGCAGCCTTTTTTGCCTCAATATCCGCTATCTCACGAGCCTTTTCGGCTTCAATACGCTTTTCCTTTGCCGTAACAGCATCGTCAATTCGTTGCATGATTAGGACTGTATCAAATGTATCTACCAAGCCAATCCACGCTTCGGGTTCTTCGCCCATCCGCTTCGCGTACTTGGTTACTACCTCGATGTTCGCAAGCCTAGTTTCTTGTTCAAGTTTGAGATGAATCATCTCGCCCGCAATACCATCTAGAATCGCTTTTTTCGTCGTTGATTTATTCGTCCATGAAGGCTGGATTTCGATTTCATCGGCTTCAACGTGATACTCAGGTGCCATTTCGGTAATCAACGCTTTCACGCTTTCCAAGCGCTGCTCTTTTTCAAGCTCCTCAAACACTTTCACGCCATTATCGATGTCCTTAGCGACATCCTTCAAGGCTTTGCTCCAGCCGTTCACCTTAGCTTCAAACTCTGCTAACGGCTTGTTGTATTCGGTTTTAATCGCCTTGCGCTGGTCATCAATGCTTTTAGCGACTTTATTAATTTCTTGCTTTAACTTCTTGTCGGAATCCTTACTTTCAGCCGTTACCACCAAATCGCGATACTTATCGGCGTATGCGTTAACCCTGTCGCCGAATTGTTCTTCGTTTTCGATAGCAATGTTTGATTGAGTGAACTCAACGTTGAACGTTGGAATCGTCGTTAATTCATTCATACGTTCGTCCTCCTAAACTTTCGCAATCAGATATGTGACGCCTTGATTCAATGTCCAATCAATCGCCGTCGCACCTGCTTGTTCGGCATCACGAAATGAAATGCCTTCTACGATTTCCCATGAATCACCAATATCTTTTTTAATTTTCCACATACTCAAACCTTCCGTAAATCTTCCATTTCCGAGAATACCAACATGTGCCCCGAATCTCTTTTCGGTATCAGACGGCTAACAAGCTTGTCGTTATACATTTTCTGTAATTCGGCATATTTGTTATTCGTCGTGATGATCGTCGTTTTTTGCATTTCGTCTTGATTCGGTTGAATCGTGCGTGGCGTGAATATCCGATATATCAATTCCTGCCACGTTTGAGAACCTTGCTTTAAATCGCCTAAATCAGCGCTTTCTGACATATCAACCTCCGTGCCTAAATCATCAAGCAATAGCACATCTACTTCTTGCATTGACCGTTCTACGTTGTCTAACTTGGCAGCTGCCGAGCTATCACGCCATGAGGCTTGCAATAATCGTTTGAGGTCTGCCGTGTTAACGAACATCGTTGATTTCTTCTTGCCGATTACATCCAGCATTGCTAATCCTAGCGATGTTTTACCGACGCCTGCCGTCCCCATCAATACAACGTTGTAATTGGTACCTAACAGCTCGTGTGCAAGCGTCCACGCTTGATTGCCTAGTGCTTTAGCACTATCCTCGTTAACTTGCTTAGACGGCTTCCAATCGGCAAATTTAAACGTAAGCGGGATATTAGCCGGATAGAGCGAATCGCGTTGATACGCTTTAGCTTTCTTAGCTCTTAGACTTTCTTCGCCTAATTGAGTTGCCATCGAATCACGTTCGGCACGCCATACGCTCAATTCTTCCGGTGTCATGTTCGGCAGAGCCGGCTTTGAGAAATTAGAAGTGCTAGCAATATGCTTTACCGTATCGACTAACGCATTACTGAATTTATTCATAGCCAATCCAGCTCCTCTCGCTTCTTCGGCATCTGCTCGTTTAGATAAGCCTCAAACTTGGTTCCGAATAACGTTACCGGTCGCAAGTAATTGGCCATCTTAGAATCATGTCCCCAGCTTGCATACTTCACATCAATCACTCGTTTAAAATCATCGACTGTAAAGCCTTCTGCAATCCTAGCGTTAATATGCTTAGTTGTTGCCTTGCTGTTAGCCTTGTAGTTAGCGCCAACGACCTCGTTCAAATAATTCACAATCTCTAAAACCTCTGGCTTCGTCGCTGATTGTTGGGAGGGGGCGTCGGGCTTGCCTGACAATGGTTCTTCTTGGTAATTAGGAGTATTGCTTTTAATAAGATTGTTCTCCTGGAAGATTTCTTCAGGGGGGGTTTGGAAGATTTCTTCACCACCCCCCGAAGATTTCTTCACCACCCCCTGAAAAGAATTTCCATAGGGTTCTTGAACGGTTTCGGCTAAATAAATCAATCGCCGTTCAACCTCTTTAGTGCCACTTTTGTATATCAATTTAATTTTGATATATCCCAGTTTTTCGAGATGTCCAAGCCAGCTAGTAACACTCCGAGTCGAAACGCCATACAATTCGGATAAATACGTGTTGCTTGGCCACGCAAAACCTTGTTTACCAACAAGCGCGGAAATCTCCGCATACAACAATTTTTCATTGGCTTTTAAGCGATTGTCATACCGAATGTTTGCCGGAATGACAGCATAATAATTTGGTTGTTCAATTTTCATGATGCCTCCTTATGCTATTGGCACTGGATTAGATTCTTGTTGCCTAGCCCGAATCTTTTTATCAAGCAACAAGCCCATCGTTTTCACATCGCCTAGCGCATGCTTGTTGAACTTCTTACCTGTTTCCTGCTCATAGTCCAGCATCGCTTGCTTACCAACATCGTTGATACCCATTCCGGTAATTTGGCTAATCTTGGTGTAACGCTGCTTATTGTCCATTAACGCTTGCGCCAGCGGATCAACCTTATTCACCGCGTTATTTTGCCGGTTATCCATCGAATCTGGATCGTCCGTATCATCAATACCTAGCAACCCGCTTAGCGCATATTTGCGAGCGTATGATGACGCGCTACCAGTAATTTGCGATTCATCCATACCTTTTTTAGCCAAAGGCTCACGAGCAAATGCTGTCGAACTTGCCGTTTCACCTTCTGAATTGGTAATTGTTGCGGTTGCTTTGATGTAATAACGCTCACCAATCAACACCACATCATCGCTTAAATTAATTACTGCTTTTGCTTCTGCCAATGCTGGCTTTACGGCTCTTAAAATATCTTCCGCATTACGATACTTATACTTTCCGAAAGTATTATTTTGAGCTTTTGGAACTTTTACATTTTGTTGAATTTGAGCTAATTCTTTCATCTTTCGACTACCTCCAAATTAACGTTTCTTTTGCCGTCTCAGCGCTTTTAATCCAATCTGGCATATTCACTACTTCTTCTGGCTTAACTACGTCAAACCTTACTAAATCGGCTAAATACGCTGTTAAATCATCACGTTCAATCAATTGCCCCGTTTCTTCGGTATCTACGACGAACTCGCTTAAATCAATTTCATCGCGATACGCTACCCTGTCGTTTCCCCAAATGTTGATTGAGGGACGTTCAGGCATGACCATCGTAGCGATTCCGGTTGAAATGGGGTGCCCAAGTACCATTCCGTTTTCTAGCATTTGCACGCCTCCTAAAATGTGTTAAAATACATGTAAATAAAGCTTTCGTAGCTTAATCAATTCAGGTTCTAACCCTTGTCGTCAAACTGGTGGGTTAGAGCCTTTTTCTGTGCCGAAGAAAGCATTTGAATCTTCCATCGCTTGCACACGTTGCTTGTGCCTTCTGGTATCTTTCAACAGCCAGATAGCCCAGCGAATCAGATACGCAGTTGAAATTACTAACGCCAGCGTGAACATGAACATGCCGGCTTCAATTAGCGGTTGCCAAATCAATTTCCTCACCTCCTCTCGTTGTATAATCTAAATACGTCACTGACTGAAAGGTGGTGATGTATTTGGTTACTTTGAAGTTCAGCAACGCTGAGGGTGAATTGTTTTTCGCTCGAAACGTTACGAGTTTCACCGTCAGTGATGATGGTGATACCGTTATTTTCTCTACTCCGTCCAAGAACTGGGAAAATTACAGTATCAGCGAATCACATTGTGGCTTGAAGTTCATTCAAGCAGTTTAGTTTTACTAGCTCACTCATTTTCGAGTGAGTTTTTTGTTTTGCTTGCCATATAAAACATGGTCGTCGTGAATGCTAATGAGATACCTAACACCACGCTCCAAATTACGATTTCAATCATTAGCTTGCCTCCTGATTTTCGTGTTGCAAACTTTCAAAGAAGTTATAGAAATCAGTCGCTTCTTTTGGAATCACAAGACCTTTCACACTTTTGCGTTCGTGCCCATCCGACATGATGTGTCGAACTTTTAAATTCAAACTGTTTTTTTGAAACTGAATTACATTTGGCATATCGCCACCTCCTTGAAACTTTAGAATAAAATACTAATTTTTACAACTATTGAACCAAATCAAAAATATCTTTAATTTCTAAATCCAATCCGCTTGCAATTTTTTTCGCAAGCGCTGGCCTGGGATGAATTTTCCCAGTTTGGATATTAGTCCAATGCGCTCTATTTATTCCGAGATACTTTTCGGCAAAATCTACACTGTTGTAACCGTGTAACGGCATTTGCCTTAACACTAAATCTCGATTTTTCATTACTAGTTTATAAGCCATGAAACACCTCCGCTTCTTCTTTAGTACATTGTACTATTTTTTACAACCTTTTGAAACACTTTGCAACTACATATTTAAAATAATTTAGAACATGCGACTAATCAACTTGACTTCATTGTCTCGCAATCCAAAATGAATGCGTTCTTCATCAAGAATCTCGTTTACATCTTCACCAGCTTCAAGCCTTAACTCAATTACTTCAAGAACGCCAGTTAATGAACTGACGCTTTCGCCATTTACAATCGCTGCCTTCATGCCGTCACCTGCTCAGACATATACTTATTAAGCAATTCTTTAGCTGATTCAAGATCATGAAGCACTCTTTCAAGCTTAGCAATGTCTATCCTTGCTTTGTCGAGACGTTCGATTGACACTCTGTCTACATTGTCACCATAGCGCGTTAAATCTTCAACTGCCCAAGCTCTGTTGTAGTATGCACTTTCTAAATCGATCTTAACCAAATCAATCGTATGATTCAGCGAACGAATTCCATATCCTGTTGTGTCCATTATCCTATCCTCCTAATTTTGTTGCTGAAAGTTTAGCGCCATTTCGCAAGGCTAATTTATGTATGCCCCGAAGGGCGTTAGAGCTATGTGTTCGGTCGCCTCCTTGCGATGCCTCCCTTTGCTACGATAATTGTATGAAGTCTTTGCTGTTTAGTCATTAGGTTCACCTCCTTAGAATATTGCTGCCGTGATATTAACCGGCCTTTTTGGTATTTCTTACTCCTTCTCTACACTTATATAATACAACAAAGTGCTAATTATTACAACGAAAATATACTATTTTTTACAACTTTATTGTACAAATACCACCAATTACATATATACTAATATTATCAATTAATCGAAAGGAGGATTCGGCATGGCAGATAACGATCAAGCTAAAAAATTTGGTGTTTGGATAAAAAGCGCGCGTAGTTCGCAGGGCATGACATTAGGTCAGCTTGAATTGCAGACTGGCTACTCTAAAGGTAACATTTCACGCTTAGAGAAAGGATTGGCCAGTTCTGTGCCCAAAAAAGATACAATTATCAAGCTTGCGGAAGCTTTAAAACAAAACGTTGATGAAGCGTTAGCAATCGCAGGTCGATTAGGTTCAGATGAAATAAAAGATTTGAACGATACGGCAAAAACGTTATCACCTGCGCAACTTCGTGTTGCAGCACACATCAACGATGACGTGACACCTGCTCAACTCGAGGACATCACACGCTATATTGAATTTCGCAAATCGCAAGGGTGATAACGAACCCACAACTTACTTAGAAGGAGAATTTAAAATGACAGATAACAATCAAGCTAAAAAAATTGGAGGCGCAGATGAAATGAAAGATTTAAACGATGTAGCCAAAAACCTATCCCCTGCGCAACTTCGTATTGCAGCACACATCGATGCTAATTTGACGCCTGAAAAACTTGAAGAAATCGAACGTTATATCGAATCGCGCAAACAAGATTAAATTCGTCGTCATTCAGAAAAAAATATGTACAAATAGAAAGGAAATTGAAATGGTTGGTTACTTTTACTCTGCCGAATTCGGATATTGGTTAAAAAATGCACGTACGTATAAAAAAATGACAATGGCTCAACTTTCCGCACAGATTGGATATTCTGCAAGCGGTATTTCAAAACTAGAACGAGGCGCTTCTGACTATGCGCCTCGAAAAGAAATGGTTATAAAATTTGCAGAAGCTTTAAATCTGGATGTTGATAGAGCATTAATGCTTTCAGGCCATATTCCTAGAGTTGCCGACCCAAAAATAACTGGCGCGCTATCTAGAACGCAACTTCGTATTGCTGCGCTCATCACCGATGATATGGACTTTAACCAAATCGAAGATGTTGCACATTATATCGAGTTTCGTAAGCGAGACAAAAATGGTCGTTTTATGCCTAAATAAAAAATCCGTCGCAAAATCATGAATGTTTTATGTCAAAACATTGAAACTTTTAGAAACCAACACTTATGATTATTTCTTTTTAAAACTATTAGATACAATTAATGTATATTAATAGAAAGAGGACAGAAATATGAGTGTTTCAAAGAAAAAAGTTATAGGTTACGGCATTGCTGGAATTGTCGGTCTTGGTTTAATCGGCAATTTTGCTAATGGCAGCTCTGATACTTCTTCAAATAAAGAAGCGTCCCCAAAATCAGAACAAACAACAAAATCTGCGAAAGCAGAAGATTTAGATCAACCGGAAAAAAAGAAGGTAGCGCCAAAGAAGAAAACTACCGCAACAAAAGACGGTGGTATTAAATTTGGTAAAACTGCGAAACTTGGTGATATGAAATTGAAAATCACTAGTTCATCACTTGAAGATTCCGTTAAAGTGGGCGAATCAGGAACATTAGATTTACATCCTAAAACAGGCGTTAAATATCTTGTATTAAAATTCAATTTATTTAATGCCGGCGATACCACGCAAACTATCCCTAACAGCGATTTTGTAGCAAAAATTGGCAATAAAGAATATGCTCCCGAAACAATTTTAAGCGACGATTTCTTTATTCTTTACGGCATAAATCCAAACCTGTCTTTAGATGGCACGGTTGTTTACGAAGTTCCAGCAAGCACCAACCGTTCGCAAGTTACCATCGAATATAAAGGCACCGGCTGGCTCACGAAGCCTAAGCAATTTAATATCGTTTAATTTCAAGGGGTCATTTCCGACCCCTTTTATAAAAAACGTAAAAGAACAAAGTTTCGTACATAAAGAACACAATTCGAAAAGGATGTGAAGAAATGTGAATAAAATTGAACAGTTAGAATCTAATTGGCCTGATTACAAATTCATAGCAGATTCAAGCATGCCAATCGGTTTACCCGCATTAAACGTTAACGATAAAGTATACTGGAATCCGAACGTGCCGTTTAATACTATTTGGACAATTATCGCCGAAGAAATCGGACACGGCGAAACAACTTCTTGCCATGACATCACGAGGCAACTTACCCCGCAAGAATGGAAGGAGGAACGTACTGCGCGTGATTTCGGATTAGAGATAGCAATACCGTTCAACACGTTCAGACGCACTTTAACGAGCTATTATGACAATGATTGGGAGGCAGCCAATGATTTAGAAATTGATTTGAATACATTGCACGCAAGAAAAGAACTTTATGATAAAAGAGGAATCTGAAATGAAAACCGCTATATATGTACGCGTTTCAACCGAAAGCCAAGCGGAAGATGGGACTTCGATTGATACCCAAATCGAGAAATTAACGATGTACGCGGAAATGAATGACTGGAAAAATATCGAAATTTACAACGATGCTGCGCACTCTGGTTCATCGTTCAATCGCCCTGCAATTCAGCGCTTAATCGCCGATATGGAGCACGGAGAAATCGCTCGGGTACTAATTTACAAGTTAGACCGTTTGAGCCGTTCACAGCTCGATACGCTGTCATTCATTGACAAGTATATTTCACGCTTAAACATTCCATTGATTTCATTCACGGAAAAACTTGATACTGAATCTGCAGCCGGCCAAATGATGATCGGGATCATGGCTTCATTTGCTCAATATGAACTTTCAAATATCACTTTGCGAATGCAAACAGGACGCGCAGCACGCGCTCAAGCCGGCTACTGGGGTGGTGGTAGTCGCACGCCTTTCGGCTACGATTACATTGATGGTGAACTAATCGTTAATGAATTAGAAGCTACCGTTGTACGTGACATCTTCAATCGTTACGAAGCCGGTATTTCACTCACCAAGTTGCGCGATGAATTAAACGAAGCTGGCCACATTGGCAAATCGCGCGATTGGTCATTCACCACGCTACGGCAAGTTATCATACGCCCCATTTACGCCGGTTTAATAAAATGGAAAGGTGTAATATACGAAGGTCGCCATGAAGCATTAATTTCAAAAGAGCAATATGATAATGTTCAAAAAAGCATTTTAGTTCGGCAAAAAAGAGCATATGAAGCGTCTGGGAACTCGCGCCCTTTTCAAGCAAAATATATGCTTAGTGGGTTGCTAATTTCCGCATACTCCAAAGCACCATTAACGTTAGACCAACGAGCATTACGTAAAAACGCGACTGAACGCGACAAATACTATGTACGTCCACGTCCACAAGGTGCATCTTCATATACGAGAAATTACACATCTGAACTTCGTGAATTGGATAAGCAAATCCGCCCGCATAAAATCGAGGAATATGAGGCTCTTGTACTATTTGAAATCGCTGGCTTAATTGGTACGGTTCCAAGTGCGGTAAAAAAAATAGATCGTCGTGTTGAAACGTACAAGCTAGAATTAACTAACTTGGATGCGCAACGTTCACGCCTGCTCGACATGTATCAATTAGATGCAATTACCGCCAGTGAATTTTCAGAACGAATTGAGGTTGTTGACCGTCAACATAATTCACTTCTCAAAAAAATTGCAAAAGAGGAAGAAAAGGGTGATGAGCAAGGCACCGAAAACTTCAAAAACGTTTTCTCATCAATCCCCGAAATTTTAGAGAACGGGACTTATGACCAAAAAAAAGCGTTAGTGCGTGCTCTCATCGAAAAGGTAGAAGTCAGTGCGACTGAGCTAATTATTCGGTGGCGTTTCACAGAACAATAAGTAGCACTATAATAAACCGACATTCTAGGAAATCGCCATTTCTAATAAAGTAAACCCCGCCTTTTTCTTTTTCAGCATCTGTTTTAATTTTTTCATGATATATTCCCCATTAATTTGTACATTGGCAGTAACATCGACGCATAAATTGCGACAATGGCTACTGCAATCAGTGTGAACAGTAGTGGTTGCACAATACTTAACAACCGATTATATGACGTAGTGAGACGTTGAAAAGCAATTTGACTATATGCTCGTAAGTCTTCAGCAATCTGTAAATTCGTTTTGCCACGCACAAAGAATAACGCCAATTCCGCTGGTAAAAATGGTACCTTTTGAATAAAACTCGGTACATCGTAACCTTGAGCTAAATGATTTTGCATTAATTGGCCAAACTCCGCTAAGAATGATTTGCTTGGTAGATTAGCGTATAGTTGACTTACTTGTTGAATTGAATGACCGCTTCGCATTAGTAAGCTTAAATTTTGACTGAATCGATACCCTTGATGTTGCCGAATTAAGTCACGGATAATCGGAATCTTCATTGACCACTCTAATCGTTGTACGGGCGAGCGCTTGCGATACCACTTCATACTTCCCCAAAACATCGTCGCCAACGTAACTGCCCCTACACCACACGCACAATAAAAGCTCCATGGGTGTCCGTTAGTCGCTTGTAAATTGTTTTGCCACGACGCTAATTCGGGGAGTAAATAAACCCGAATCGCAATCGTCATGCCACCAAGCATGACCAATAAGCATAGTGGGTATTGTAATAATCGTTTTAATTGCCCAACTTGTTGTACGTGTAATCGCAAAGTATTTGCAACTGCGATGATTGCGTCACTCAGCGACCCGTGTGCTTCCGCTAGTTGTAACTGCAAGCTAATATCATCATCAACATAGTGCATAATCGCCTCACCAAATGCTTGGCCGCTTTCAATACAACCTATCATCTCTTGGATTTTTTCTTGCTGCCCTGACAAGATTTGTTGCATAAAATTTAAAGCTGCCTGCAATTGAAAACCCGCCACTAACAAGTCTGCAAGTAATTCAAAAAACGTGACTTGTTGCTTAGCTGATAATTTTTTCGTATTGTGCTTGTGTCGCAGTTGAAATTTGTCCGGTTTCCAAAGCTTTTTCAACCAATTCACCCCACTTTCGATTAACATCAACATCAGTTTCCCAGATCTGCTGACCGCTTACTTGATGTTGGAGGGCACCTTGTTCCCCATCTTTCAGCGATAATAATCTTTGATACACAATCGTATTTAATGTCGCACGCAAAAAGTGTTCTTCAATGCCTAAATCTAGCAGGCGTGCCAAGACGCCATAAGCCGACCGCGCATGAATCGTCGTTAACACCAAATGACCACTTAGCGCTGCATTAATTGCCGCCTTGGCAGTTACTTGATCGCGAATTTCACCAATGATAAAAACATCTGGCCGATGCCGTAAGCCAACTTTAATCAGGTCCGCATATGGCATTTCTGCTTGACCATTGACCTGTAACTGCAAAAAATTAGGTTCGTGAATTTCAATAGGATCTTCAATTGCTAGCACTAATTTTTGCTGATCTGCCAACTGGCGCGCTAACGCGTAAATCGTTGAAGTTTTACCTGACCCCATCGGACCAGCAAAAACAATTAGCCCAGACAACTTGGTTTCTTGCAGTAATTGATCGAACTGTTCTGGCAAAACAAAACGTGGCCGGGCATGCCGATTGTCATAAATCAAACGGCAAACTAATGATTCACGTTGCTGATAATCACCAACTGTTGATAATCGCAAGTAAACCGATTGTTTTGTATCAAATTTAATTTGTCCAACTTGCGGGCGCCGTGTTTCCGCAATATCCATATCGCCTTTGAATTTAGCGTAAAGAATCAGTTGTTTTGCCAAGCTATTTACGATTGGGGCGCGTTTGATTAACCCACCTGCCGTCTTGAAATCAGCAGCATAGTGTGTTTCATCCGTAGGTAAGACATAAATATCACTAGCTTGTACAGCAATTGCCTCTTCAATGAGCCTTTCAAAATATTGTTGAATTTCCATCTGTTTGTTTCCTCGTCACTCGTCAGCGACATTTATTTAGGCCTATGTAAGTAATATACGTAATCCAACCGCATTTCTCTTTTTTTAAACAAAAATATTTAATTTTATGGTGTGCTACAAAGTAATTTTCAAATTTTTCTAATTTGGCTCCACCGTGAAAAGGTTCTAGTTGGAGAATCAAAAAAAGCCACCCATTAAGGTAGCTTAGCATTAAACATATTTTTGAGCTGCTGCTACAACATCATCTGTATACATGTGCAAATCGAACGGGCGTTTAAATGGCAACTTAGCACCACCTTCTGGAGCTGATCCATCATTGATTCTAATAAAGTTTCCATTTTTACGGAAGTAAACTCTTAAAAGCCAGTTGCGGTTACTATCGTCAATCAACACATTAAAGTAAGAATTGTTATCTCGATAAAAAACTCGACTTGCTTCTAGCACGTCATTTAACATCAATTTAACAATTGCATATGCCTCCAGTTCATCAACAGTCGTTTCAATAGTTGGTTTTTCATGCTCTGTAGCTTCATCTTTTGTACTTTGCAATGCCGATTCCAATTTTTGGCTGACCGAACCTGTAATTAGTTGTTTGAACGCTCTTTGAACAATTGGCTTAAATTGTTCAATCACGCCCTGAGTCTTGACACCATGATAGTAATCATTGATGATAAATTTGATAAACTCGTCTGAAGGACTATCAAACTGTTTTTCAAGATAGCGTTTCGTTAAATCTAAATACTTTAAATCTGAAGCAGTACTGACAATCTGGTCAACATCAAATGCCATCTTAGAAAATTTAATTAATTCAGTTAATTGAATATCCGAAATATTAGTAACGTCAATTGTTAGAAATGGCGTTTCGTCCATTTTATTCGTTTCATCTAAGTCAGTATAGAATTTGTAAAATCGGCCATTCGTTAAGATACCAAACTTCGCTTCAGTCGATGTGTAATACCTAAATAGTTGTGAATCATGTTTTTCAAGATCTTCGGATAATCCTTTGGCTTCGACCAGCATTTTCACCTGACCATCAATGTAAATTGCGTAATCAACACGCTCACTTCTTTTAATTCCTCGTCCCGCTTTGATTTCGGGGGCAAATTCATCTGGATCGAAAACATCGTAACCCAACATTGAGAAGAAAGGCATAATTAAAGAAGTTTTAGTTGTTTCTTCTGCAATCTTTTTTTCTTGCTGATCACGAACTTTTACAGCTAACTGACCAAGTTTTGTTTTTAATTCTTGAATTTCCATTCTGTTACACCGTCCTTATAAGATATTTATCCCCAATATCTTATTCCTATACTTTAGTATAGCTATATAACATAGTTCTACGCAAATTATAACCCTGAACTTCACAGAAAAATCAAATCGACTAATTTGGCAAGCCTTATCGTTTCAATAATTATATTGACTTAGATAAACTGGAATTAGGGAATCCTATCTTTTAGGGATAATAAATTTAAGGATTGGTGTTACCATGAAAAAATTATGTCTCACTTTTATTTTTGTCATACTCTTTTCAATAGCTACGCCCATTAACTATTCTAGTGCTACAACTAGAAGTGATTACTACGGTTGGATAGCAGATGGATTTTACACAAACTCGAAGTCAATCTGGTTAATGGCTAACCCTGTTGGCAGTTCATATGTATTAACTGCCAACAACAACAAAATTGCTTCAGGCACTTTTGTTAATGATGAGGTAAGAATTAAAGTAAAACCATTCAAAGTTGGTACAGTGCTTAAGCTGTCTGTCTATTCAGATGGTGAACTAGTCGACTCGGATACCGTAAAAGTTCGTAATGTGCCTAAGCCCAAAATAAAATTGAATAAGATAACTTACGGAGATCAAAAAATTAGTGGCATTGGCGGAACTTTTGACCCATCGTTTGATACCAGCACGAAAATTACTGTTAAACATGGTTCAACAGTTCTTGGGTCGACTACCGTAAAAAACGTGTGCAAGTTCTCGATTAAGTTAAAAAAAACACTCGGATCAAAATGGAAGTTGCAAATAATTGCGAAAGATACCGTTATTGGCGGTCAAATGACGAAAAACATCAGAACACCTAAGCAGCCCTCAGCAAAATACAAATACATTGTCACTTCGGATTTCTACATTTACAAGGTTCGAAATGACCATGAACCTAAACCATTCTATATCAGACGTGGCACATACTTAACTAAAGCGCAAATGTCTGCGAGTTATGGCTATGTCATTGAGTGGAAAGGTCATAAAGGCACAAATAATTATTTCTATGCCACATATTACGATGCGGATAAGCACTGGAAATGTATCAACTAAAACAAGCGCATCCCTGATAACAGAGAATGCGCGTACATATGACCGTGACGTCGTTAAACTAATATTCAAATGTCAATTTATTAATATTTGTCAAGATGGTCATTCCGCTAAAAGTTAGCAGTAATATACACAGAAAAATAATTCTTAATTATTAGGGATAATATTTAAAGGAATGGTATAAGACCATGAAAAAAATTATTATCGCAATTGCAACGCTGTCAACTGCTCTAGTATTAGCTGGCTGTGGCACTACTAAATCTGATTCAAAATCATCAAGTTCTGACAAAGTATCTTCATCTAAAACTACCAGTGAACCTAAAGTTGATAAAACTGCAATGGCAAGTTATGTTATGAAATTAAATAGCGCCGACTCTAATTACTCATACACGTACGATGGAAATACTCATTCAATTATCATGCTTGCGGTTAGTGACAATACGTCGTCAGCTATGAAGCGTCTTAAAGCTGGTGACATGGATGAATCTGAGTGGACAGACCTTAAGAAAAGCGTAGATGATGACTCAAAGACAATTGCCAGTGGCTTCCCTGGTGTTTCATTAAGCCTGATGGGACCAGATAACGACGGTACTGTTTACTACGAAGCCAAAGACGGTGTTACAGTTCAAGACATCACCGCTGACGATACATCTAGTTCTTCTAGTGATTCAACAAGTGAGCAGTCAAACGAAGAAATTTACAACGATTATGTTGCAAAATTTGATGATGCAACTAAAACAATCATCGGCAATATCAAATCTAAAGTGAAGTCTGGATCATATTCAGGTGATGAGTTAACTCAGTTAGCAACAACGGAATCCATTCCGCTGACAACTTTAGTTACTGACGGCATGAGTAAAATGGCCGAAAACGGTACTGGTTCAGATTACGACAAGTGGACTGATAAACTGACGAGTGCTTCAATGACAAATCTGAAACAAATTAAGGCTGTTGTTGACTCTTACAAATAAAATAACTGCTGCTTAATCGCACGAAAAAAAGCCACCCCGTAAGGTGGCGTACATAATATGGGGACCTAGACATGTCCCCTAAATAAACTGCCCTTCCTAATCTGTCCTGCCTGGTAGAAGGAAGGTAACAATGGCTTCAATTAAAAAACGTGGTAAAACCTGGTACGCCAAAGTATCAGTTACCAAAGCAGGTAAGCGCACTCAACTTACCAAAGGTGGTTTCATCAAGAAATCAGATGCTCAATTGTGGGCTGACCAACTCGAAGTTAAGAAAGGTATCGGTGTGAACGTTATTGGTTCAACGATGCTTTATTCAGACTATTTCGATAAATGGTGGAAGAATTATCGCAAAGATAATATTCGTAAGTCCACTCAACAATCGTATGTAATTGCAACTAAGCATGTTCAACGTTTGTTCCCAGACGTGATGTTGAAAGATGTTACGAAAACAATGCTCCAAAATGGGCTTGATTCGTTCGCTGAAAGCCATACTAAGGCTTACGTGAGCCAGTTTAAGTCTTACCTTATTTCGAGTCTCAAAGACGCTCTCGTTGACGAATTGATTACCAAAGATGTTACCCAACGTTTAGTTGCTCACGGTAAAGCATCTAAGTCGGCCGAGTTAAAATATCTTGAAGCTGATGAATTCGAAAGGCTCCAAGACTATCTCTATGACCATACTCCAGACATGTTCCATGCATTTTTGTTAGTTGGCTTGGAAACTGGAATGCGTAAAGGTGAAATGGCAGCGTTGACGTGGAATGATTTGAACTTAATGTTTAAGTCAATTTCAATCACGAAGTCATACTCACAAATTTCCGATGAAATCACTGAACCAAAAACTAAGGCATCAATCCGGCATATCGGCATTAGTCAAAGTCTTTCTGATTATCTCCGAGAATACAAAAAAACCGCCCCATCTAGTGAATATCTTTTCACTAAACCGGACGGTCATCAAATGATTAATCAGCAAAACGTTAACTCTCGACTAAAAACGTTAACTCGCCAATTGGGTATTAAACGGATTTCAATTCATGGTCTCCGTCACTCCCATGTCTCATATCTATTATACAAAGGTTTGAGCATGGAGTATGTGTCAAAGCGTTTAGGACATGCTGACAGCACGGTTACTCGTGAAGTATACGCTCATTTCTTGAAAGCTCAAGAAACCAGTGAACAAACAATTGCTCTCGAAGTGCTCGAACATCGTGAACAAAAGGGACCAAAAGGGACCAAGACAGGCTAGAAAGCCTGTTAAATCAAGCTTTAGGAGTTCTCTCTTTTTTACCCCAGAATTGGAACAAGTCCGTCCGCAATGCACCATTGTACAGTTTACGTTTTTTAGTAGCCCGTTCACCATAAAATTGTTCAAATTCTAAATCGCTCGTCAAAATATATTTACTCCAAGTTTTCATTGGCCGATATACTTGACCCATTTCTTTATACAATTGGTGGACCGTTTCTTCGTCACCTAAACGTTCACCATATGGTGGGTTAGCGACGATAACACCGTTTTTCTTTGTTGGTTCCCAATCTTTAGCAGCTAATTGTTTAAATGTAATGTCATCGCCTAAGCCCGCTTCCAGTGCATTGGCCTTAGCAATTTCAATCATGTCGCCATCAATATCATAACCAGTAATATCTAATTCGATATCGTAATCAGCCATAGCATCGGCTTCTGCACGTAAATCTTCGCTAATTTTTGGATCAATCCAATCCCATTTTTCAATAACGAAATCACGATTAAACCCTGGTGCGATATTACGCGCAATTAATGCCGCTTCAATTGGAATGGTACCAGAACCAGTCACGGGGTCAACAAACGGCATATCTGGATACCAGTGTGATAACATTACCAATGCTGCTGCCATGTTTTCTTTTAGCGGTGCACCACCCTTTTCAACCCGGTAACCACGCTTAAATAGTGAAGAACCCGTGGTATCCAACGTTAAAATGACGTGATCTTTGTTAATCATCACTTCAAGTGGGAATAAGTTACCAGTTTCAGGTAAGTTCGCCCGTGTGTGGTAAGTTTCTGACAATGAATTAACAATTGCCTTTTTCACAATTGCTTGTGCTGATGGTACTGAGTGAATTTTAGAATTACGTGAACGACCTTGTACCGGAAATTCTGCATCATAAGGTAAAAGTTCGTCCCATTTAATTGCTTTGGTGTTTTCAAATAATTGGTCGAAAGTGAAAGCATCAAATTCAGCCACGACAATCTTAATTCGGTCAGCTGTTCGGAGCCAAAGGTTGGTTTTGATAATATCGCGAACAGTCCCTTCAAAGCGAACACGCCCATTTTCAACTTCAACACTGTAACCGAGGTCCTTTAATTCTTGACCAACAAGCGCTTCAATTCCAGCCGCCGCCGTTGCCATTAACTTAAATGTTTTTTCTGCCATTTATCTTATCTCTTCATTTCTTTAATTTACTGTTGTTATCGTATCATACCAAGCACCTTGTATGCACAAAGTAGACCAAATTCTAATAAAATTATTGCGCATTGTTCACTAACCCAAACATATTAGCTGCTGAACGTCACCGTCACGTAAGCCACGCTATGTGTTATTTTAGATTACCAAGGGCAAAATAAAAAGCCCGCCGAAGCGAGCTTTGCATGTGTGTGAATCCCTATAAGCCTCGTTATGTTCTCTGGTAACGTCATGCAAGTTATCAGAGCAGTAATCATCTATCTTCACACGATACATCCTGTGCATCGTGACCACGACCATCGTTTCAATTCACTAGGCCGAGCTCCCCTACCATAAGTTTGGGTTTCCCGCTTGAGGGGTTTACCGCGTTCCATCTGACCCGTTTCCGAGTCAGCTCGTCACTGTGGCACTTTCAGAAATACTAGAGCATAGCCGAAACCTTAGCCGGTTCTTCCGCCGTCACCGATAAATCGATGCCCCGGTTTATTTTTTCGCCGAGCACAAACACTACAGGCATCGCAGCCTGTGCGAGCAAGGACTTTCCTCACGTAACTCAAGGTTACGCGCGATTACCAGTAATTCACACAAGTACATATTATAGCACAATCTTAGAGCAAGTGTGACCCATTATCTTGATTTCCTTCAAGTTGTGAGCCAAACACCCGGCGTTCGAGATTGCTCAAACGCTTCAAAATATCCATGTTAGTAGCGCCAGTAGTTGGTGTTGCCGTTTTTTGAGTGCTTGCTGCTGCCAATTGACGGTTCAATTCTTCAACTTGTGCCTTCAAACGGCGGTTTTCTTCTTGAAGCTCAACTGTATTCTTGTTGAAAATATCATAGTCTTTCATGATATCGTCTAAAAATGCATCCACGTCAGCAGGATCAAAGCCAACGCCCATTCGTTTCTCTTTAAATTCTTTTTGCAAAATATCTTGTGGAGTAAACCGTAAGTTTTCCATGTTTTATCATTACCTCTTCGTTTAAAAGTCCTATTAAATCTTAGCAAATTTTTAGTCAAATAGCTATGCAGATTATTCGAACTTATCACTTTCTTGTAATTCTCCGTAATCAATCGCGGATTCTTGTAAATCATCCATCGTAATTAGCGTCAATGGATATGGGTGTTGCTCTTGCCAATTCATAATTAAATTGTAGTCAAACAACGACTTACCTTCATGATCAACATCATAAACTAGCAAGGCCGTATCAGTGTGCGTCAACATAAACGATTGATATGCTTGTAATTGGCGTGGACTTTCGTAGGGCTTTTCACTGACGCTATCATGAAAATCAACCTGTGCATATAATGATTGTAATTTACCACGATTTGCTTCATTCCACTGTTTACCAAAATCCATAAACGGTACCATCATAGCAACTTGGATTTCGGGATAGTCGGGTTTTAATTCCACTGCAACTTCCGCCGTCCACTGTTCAACACCCATCTGTGGTCCTGTGATAATCCAATCAACCCCATTTTCAATTGCTTGAATCAGTGCTTGCCGAATTGCATATTTTAACACCGCAAGCTTTGGATCAGAATCTCCAAACACGCCAAGTTCATAACTTCGATACCCTGTTACCCATAAACGACTCATCTTTTGTTCCTCTTAATCTTCGAAATTTTATGTACTAAATTGCTTCCATTCTTATTAACATTTTATTACGACCACATTCATTTGAACATGCTTTCAGTAAATTTGCTATAATGGCTCATGTATACTTTACGTCAAGTACGCAAAAGAGGACAAAAAATGATTCATTATCCGAATGGTAGTTCTTTCCAACAAGGTAAGCTCGCAACCAAAAAAGGCGCTGTTAAACCGGTGACTAACTATGGTAAACGTGGGATGACCTTGGAAGAAGAATTGAACCAAGCAAATCAATATTATCAGACTAAGGGACTCGCCGTCATTCATAAAAAACCCACACCGGTTAAAATCGTGAATGTAAATTACCCGGCTCGCTCAGCAGCTAAAATTACTGAGGCTTATTTTAGTCAGGCTTCAACTACCGATTATAATGGCATCTATCGCGGCCATTATGTGGACTTTGACGCCAAAGAAACAAAAAACAAAACTTCGATCCCACTGGATAATTTCCATGAACACCAAATTGCTCATTTAAAAGCAATCACGGAGCAAGGTGGGATTGGTTTTGTAGTGATTCGTTTTGTCGTTCAAGATGAAGTTTTTGTCTACCCAGCAAACCGACTCATTGCTTATTGGCAAAATAAAGCGACTGGTGGTCGTAAATCAATTCCCTATGCGGAAATTCATGACCATGGCTTTCGTGTACCAACGCAATTAAACCCAACAGTCCCATATTTGGCAGCTGTTGATCAATTAATTGCCCAACTACCCTAGAGCCCAGTAATAACTGAGTCCAATTACCACATAGCGCAATTATTCAAGATTTATCTTTTTTAAATCATTTTTATGGAACAGGAGCATACAGATGTCAAGTAATCAACCTCGTTCACGGGTCGAGCGTAATAAAGATCTTTATGAACGTAATTCTAAAAAGCCAAAACAAAAAGGCACTAAAAAGAAACTTAAACTTTGGAAAAAAATTGTTTTAGGCATTATCGGCTTATTCGTAGTAGTGATTGTTTCAGGAGTCATCGTTTTCTTCTCCTATGCAAGTTCAGCCCCCACGATTACCGAACAAAAATTAGCCTCAACGAATTCCACTGAATTATTTGATGACAAAGGTAATGTCATCTGGGAAATGGGTACACAAAAACGTGATTATGCCAGCTCCAAAGAAATTCCAGATCAACTAAAAGAATCTGTTGTTTCAATTGAAGATCGCCGTTTTTACCAACACGGTGGGGTTGACCCTCGGCGGATTATTGGTGCGGCCTTTGCAAATGTCACTGGCTCATCACTTGGACTACAAGGTGGCTCAACTTTAACGCAACAATTAGTTAAGCTATCCGTTTTCTCAACGGCCAAATCTGATCAAACAATTAAACGTAAGGCGCAAGAAGCTTGGCTAGCAATGCAAGTTTCTAAGAAATTTTCAAAAGATCAAGTATTAACTTTCTATATTAACAAGGTTTACATGGGCGAAGGTGTCTACGGAATGAAGACGGCCTCTGAATACTACTATGGCAAACCATTAACCAAGTTATCCGTTGATCAATTCGCTTTATTGGCGGGCCTTCCACAATCACCAAGTGTGTATGACCCTTACATTAACCCAGAATATGCCAAGGAACGTCGTAATACCGTGCTTGCTGCAATGGTTGCTAATAAAAAGTTGACTCAAGCTGAAGCAACGCATTACCAAGCCGTACCAATCACACACGGCCTACTTAAAACTGGTAACAAAAACGTTGCCGACGCCAAGGCTAATAAGACTCAAAAAATTGTTGATGCTTATGCGCAATCAGTCATTTCTCAATTACGTAAACTTGGTTACAAACCTGAAACTGATGGTATCAAAGTTTACACTAACTTGAATATGAAGGTTCAAAAACGCGCCTACAAGGTTGTTAACTCAAGCGAATTCGTTAACTTCCCTAGCAACAAATTCCAAGTTGGTTTAACCATGACGGATCCAAAAAACGGCCACGTCATCGCTCAAATCGGTGGTCGTAAAATTAGTACCGCCCTTGGAATCAACCGCGCAACTCAAACTAATCGTTCTGCTGGTTCAACCGTTAAACCATTAGTTGATTATGGTCCCGCCATTGAATATCTCAACTGGCCAACCTTCCGCACGATTATGGATGAAAAATACGTCTACCCTGGTACAGATACTCAAGTCTATGACTTTGAAAACGGGTATGTCGGACCAATGACTATGCGTGATGCGATTGCTACATCTCGTAATGTACCTGCCGTCGAAACGCTACAAACTGTCGGTTTGACTAAATCTGCTCAATTCCTCAAGCGCTTTGGTATTAAGTCACAGCTCTACGCAGCATCTGCAATTGGAATTGATCTTTCATCAGCACAAGAAGCCGCCGCATATGGTGCATTTAGTAATGGTGGAATTTACAATGACCCTCAACTCATCAATAAAATTGTGACCCAAGATGGTAAAACCACAACTTTTAAAGATAAGTCAAAGCGTGTCATGAAGGCCACTACCGCATATCTCTTAACCGATATGCTGAAGAGTGTCATGACTGATAGTAATGGGACAGGTAAAGATGGTCGCGTTCCAAATACCTTTGAAGCCGGTAAGACTGGTACAGTTGGTTACGATGCTAAGGTTGGTATGCCATCCGGAGCTGTTTCTGACCGTTGGTTTACAGGTTACAATCAAAACTATGTCCTCTCAGTATGGACTGGTTATGATCAACCTAACAAACCGGGTAATTATATTGCCCCTGGTTATAATTCACAAATTCCTTTATACATTTATAAAGCCATTATGGAATACGCAATGACTGGTAAGACTTCCAAAGATTGGAAGATGCCTGCAGGTGTTACTGCTGTCCAACGTGGTGGAGTACGTGAATTAGAATTAACTGGTAAAACATGGAGTAATGGTAACTTGCCAAACGCCAACTCAAACGGTGGTACTAAGCAATCTACTTATGTTGCACCCAAAAAATGGTCAAGCAAAAAATATTACACCAGTTACAAATCTTCATATAGTTCTAGTGCTAAAGCTGATTCTAAAGATTCGTCTTCTACTGCTAAGGAAAGCAGTGAGCATAGCGATAAACCAGCCGCATCTTCATCTAAACCGGCTGCTAGTTCAAGTAAAGCACCTGCACAAACAGATACCGATAGTAGCAAGTCTAAAGATACTACTTCAAAAAAATAATTTTAAAAAAACGTGTCGAACTTTCCGGCACGTTTTTTTGACGCTAATGGCTAATATTTATCAACTACTCCTGACTAAAGTCAGCAGTTTGCAGAAAATTATTCACATTTTTTTGCTATGCTAAATGCAAATTACTTTGTGGAGGTTTTGCCATGGATTTACTTACAATTAAACACCGTCCTGATAGTGAAGATGCGTTTATTACTCCAGATGGGCAATTACATTTGCGTCTACGCGCTAAACATGGTGATATTAACCAGGTTACCTGCATCTACGGTGACCCATATGATTACGAAGATACCTTTGTAACGAATGCTACTGATAGTACGAACGAAGCGACATGGCTTTACCAAGCTGCTTCATTGGTACCCACACTATGTTCACAAATTTTTGATTACTGGGAATTAACAATTCAACCCGTTAATAATCGTTTACAGTATGCTTTTTTAGTAACCGATAATTTTTGTGATACGCTTCTCTGGGGGGAACGTCGTCAAGTTAGTGACACTGCCACAAATCGCAATGACCCTACCAACTACTTTAAATTTCCCTACATGCAACTCACTGACGCAGCGGTCAAACCTGCTTGGCTTGCCGAAACTGTGTGGTATCAAATTTTCCCAGAACGATTTAACAATGGGAATAAAAATAATGATCCCAGTGATGTGTTAGCATGGAATCCTCAGGCTCATCCGACGAGAACCGCTTTTTATGGTGGCGATTTACAAGGTATTTATGACCAGCTAAATTACCTAGCCAATTTAGGAATTAATGGTATTTATCTGTGCCCAATTTTTAAAGCCCCTTCCAATCACAAATACGATACCGCTGATTATTTTCAGCTTGACCCCCATTTTGGTGATGCCGCAACCTTATCCAAATTAATCAACAAAGCTCATCAGCTCGGTATGCATATCTTATTTGATGCAGTTTTTAACCATATTGGTTTTGAATCTACCCAATGGCAAGATGTATTACGAAACGGCCAGCAATCGCCGTATTATGACTGGTTCTTGATTAACAATCCAGATTTTTTAGCTTATGCCACAGGCGCAAAACAAATTAATGTCGGCGAAAAATTGCCATATGAGATGTTTAGTTACGAAAAAAATATGCCTAAACTCAATACGCAACTGCCCGCTGTCCAAAATTATCTCTACGAAATTGGGCGCTATTGGCTCGCTGAGTTCGATATCGACGGTTGGCGACTTGATGTATCTGACGAAGTTGACCATCGCTTCTGGCGTGAATTTTGCCAGCAATGCCGTGATATTAAATCTGACTGCTACATCGTGGGTGAAAGTTGGAAAAATGCGCAATCAGTGCTCGCCGGCGATCAGTTTAATGGGGTTATGAATTATCCCTTAACGGACATTATCAAAGGCCATTTCATTGAAAATAAGTATTCACAACAAGATTTGATTACATTGATTAACGAACAATATATGTTATATCGTTCGCAGGTTAATGAGTGCATGTTCAATATTTTGGACTCCCATGATACGACCCGTCTTTTGACTGCTTGTCATGAAAACGTTGCACTTGAAAAACAAATTTTAGCCTTCACTTACCTCCAACTGGGCACACCATGTCTTTACTATGGTGACGAAATTGGGATGACTGGTAAAAACGATCCAGATTGCCGTAAATGCATGGATTGGGATACCACCAATTGGGATACCGACCTACAAACGTTCATTAAACAATTAATTAGCTTGCGCAAAACATATGGTTTACTCATCCAACAAGTTAATTTACGTTGGTTAACTAGCCTCGCTTTACCTGAACCATTACTTGAATTTCAATATTCAGATGGTAATCATTCTTTAATTGGCATTTTTAATACTACTAGCACTGCGCATCTAGTACCATCGATGCCAGGTTACACCGTCCAGCTGCAGTCTGGTTACGACAACACCCTGTTAGCACCACAAGGGTTCGTGATTGCATCAAAATAAAGCTACGCACAATAAAAAGGAAGTAGAACAAATGGCCCCTGCCATCGTTCAACTTCCTTTTTGTGTATCTTATTTTAGTATTCCATTAATGAGAAAACATCATAGTCTGCGATTTTCTCACGACCTTTGAGATCTTTCAAATCAATTAAGAAGGCCGTTCCGACTACAATACCACCAAGTTGTTCAACCAACTTGATTGTTGCAGCAATCGTACCACCAGTTGCTAACAAGTCATCCGTGATTAGCACGCGATCACCAGGTTTGATAGCATCTGCATGAATTTCAAGGGTGTTAGTACCACCGTATTCTAATTCATAATCTTGCTTAACAGTCTTACGTGGCAATTTACCCGCCTTACGTGCAGGAATTAAACCCACGCCTAACTTGAATGCTACTGGACCACCAACGATGAATCCACGTGATTCAGGTCCCACGATGGCATCAACACCGCCGCGTGACTTAGCATATTCCACAATCGCATCGGTTGCGGCCGCATATGCTTCACCGTCACCAATTAATGGAGTAATATCACGGAACGTAACACCTGGTTCTGGAAAGTCAGGCATTGAAGCAACATATTTGTGAAAATCAAATGACATTTTTCTACCTCGAGTGTGTACAGCCGGGGAACCAACGGGCCTCACTTGCAATTATGCTTGATCAATCCACTGGTGTAGAAGCGTTTTAAGTTCAGTAGTTTTACTATAGATTAACGCTTTTTCGACTGCTTGTTTTTGAATTCGCGCTTGATAACTCGGCGCGGTTGTAAGTTCGGCATGTGGTGGATTAGCTACTCCATTTAAATTACCATCGTCAATTGTAACAAATCCCAGTTCAAAAAACACGGTAATCATAAAATATAGCCGGTTTTTATCAATATTTAGATATTTGGCAATTGTCTCCGTTTGCGCACGAATTGGTAAATCTGTGTGCGTTAACGCATACTTATACAACTTCCCAAATTCTTCTTTACTAGGATTTTTTTCTAAATAAACTTGGTGAGCAGCATAAAATATTGCCGTCAAGCGACTAAAAGTGTGTCCTTGCAAGACACTTAAATCATCAAGTTGCTTAGGTAAATCAACCAATACAGTTAATTGCCCATCCGTTAACACATCCCCAGCAGTCACATCAACTACATGACTACCTTCTGGTAAATAAGCTAGTAATTGTGTTTTTACTTTTGGATTAAAAAATACATACTGCGCAACCTCTGTAAAAAGTTGAGGTTGGAGCTTATTTGTCCGGCCATCAACAATGGTTAAACCTTCTTGCAAGATGTCTTTAACCATTAACTGAAACGAGGTATTCCCCTTCCAGACATTTTCTTCAATCGAGCCGACAACTTGCACGCCTTGATCATTTGCAACTAAATCGTTTGCTAAACTTCCTCGGCCAAAGGCAATTGCGTTTAAGTTTGGTTGATTCTCACCGCTCAAGGCAAATTTGAGATGTTTTCCTTCAGCTCCAATTGCCTTGACGTTACTTAAAGTGGCAGGTTCAAACACGAACAAAGGCTCCGTATTACCATTACCAAATGGTCCTAAACTTTGCAGTTGTCGATATAATGTTGGTGTGACATCACTTGGTGTCATCAAGGTTGCAATTTTTAAAGCTGGCTTTTCTGCATCAGCTAAATCTTGTTGCAGTGCTTCAGCTTCAAAAGCCGTTTGTAAGGCCGACAACTGCTCAACGGCAACAGACATCCCAGCTGCGGCTGCATGCCCACCAAAGGCCACAAACAGCTCACGATGGGCATCAAGCGCCGTAAATAAATTAAAGGCTGGCACTGAACGGCCAGAGCCCTTCAAGATACCATCTTCTTCGCGCAAAACCAACGTAGGCTTACCGGTTTCTTCAACCACTCGGCTGGCCACAATTCCCAATACACCTTCATGCCAACCCGCACCGGTAATTACCAATGTCTGGCGCTCTAAGTTCTCTGGTTGCATCGCCTGAGCCATCGCGGCATCACCAATACTTGCAACTAGTGCTTGTCGTTCAATATTTAATGTGTCAATTTTTTTAGCTAATTCTGTCGCAACTTCTTCGTCTTGGGTCGTTAAAAGTTCGACCCCAGTACCAGCATCACCAAGTCGTCCTAAAGCGTTCAACCGTGGTGCTAAACTAAAGCCCACAGTTGTCGCTGTAACTGCATCTTTTTGTACACCCGCCACGTCCATCAAGGCTAACAGCCCTGGTCGTTGGGTCTGTTCAATCATCTTTAGACCATAAGTAACCAATGTCCGATTTTCACCAACTAAATCAACCAAGTCAGCAATTTCACCAAGCGCCACCAGGTCTAACATTTCTTGGGGGATTTCTTCTAGTAAAGCTGTCGCCACCTTAAAAGCAACCCCGACACCCGATAGTTCACCAAATGGATACGTACCTTCAGGATGCCGTGGATGCACAATCGCATACGCATCGGGTAATGTTTCAGGCAATTCGTGGTGATCAGTAACTACGACATCTACCCCAAGTTCTTTAGCTCGAGCGATGGCCGCATGTCCCGCGACCCCATTATCAACCGTAACGATCAATTGCGTGCCTTCACCAATTAAACGTTCATATGCTTCAACATTTGGCCCGTATCCATCATTAAATCGGTTAGGCACATAATAATTAACGTCCGCACCAACCATTTCCAGCGTTTCATACATCAACGCCGTACTCGTCAATCCATCGGTATCATAATCACCATAAACTGTGATTCGTTCACCGTTCATGATTGCTTCGTTAATCCGTGCAACTGCCTTATCCATGTCATGTAACAACCATGGATCATTGATTTGTTCCGGACTTGGATTCAAGAATTCGTTTGCTTTCGCCAGTGTGTCATATCCCCGATTAACAAGGACTTTAGCAATCACTGGTTCTAGTTGGAGTTCCGTTGTTAAAATTTGGGCGGCAGCTTCATCCGCAACTACCGGACGCTCCCACTTATAACGTGCCTCTATCATCGCTTACCTTCGTTTCTTCTACGTGTTCAAATGGAATTTCAATCACTTCAAAATCATGGACAACGTGGACATTTTCAAATTCTTCTCTCGCTTGTTTTTCAAGTTCCATGGCTAGTTTACCAACATAACGCGCCGAAATATGCGTCAATAGCAATTTTTTAGCTCCTGCTTGCTTAGCAACTTCAACGGCTTGTAAGTTTGTGGAGTGATGATGACTGCGCGCTAACTTACCCTCGCCTTTACCATAAGTACTTTCATGCACTAAGACATCAGCGTTTTTCCCCAAAATTACTGAGTTTTGCGTCTTACGCGTATCGCCGAGAATTGTCACAATCCGCCCTTTTTGTGGTTGCCCAATAAAGTCCGCACCATTAACTACCCGACCATCTGGTAATGTGACGGTTTCTCCGCGCTTAAGTTTACCGTAAACAGGACCTGAAGGTATTTGCATGGTCTTTAATTTATCAACTTGTAGTTCACCAGCGTGATCTTTTTCGACAATTCGATACCCATATGATGTAATTCCATGGTCAAGTTTCATTGCTTCAACGGCAAATGTTTTGTCTTCAAAGACAGTCCCTTCATTCGTCAATTCGACATATTCAATTGGATATGTCAGGTGTGATTCCGACACACTGAGTGAAGTTTCGATAAAACGCTTAATACCTTTGGGACCATAAATTGTAATTGGCTCGTGTTCATCACTACCTTGAAATGAACGTGAACTTAAAAAACCTGGTAAACCAAAAATATGGTCACCATGCAAATGTGTGATAAAAATTTTTTCAACTTTACGTGGACGAATGTTTGAACGTAAAATTTGATGTTGTGTACCTTCACCAACATCAAACAACCAAACTGCATTCCGCTCATCTAATAAGCGTAAAGCAATTGCGGTAACATTGCGCGATTTTGCGGGTTGTCCCGCTCCAGTACCTAAAAATTCTAATTGCATATTGATTACTCGATTCTTGTTAATAATATTTACTATCGAAATTACGCCCCCAAACCAGTTTAAACCAATCAAGGAGGGAAATATCAGGAATATTCCATTAATGACAATTCTTTGCGAAGTCGTGTCATTAGTTTCACAATCCATAAGATTGCACCTAGCGACTTTCAAAGAGACCTATAAAATAGTAACATAGATACTATCATAATGGGATGGAGCAAATTAAAAAAATGCGTCTAGCTGATTTTTCTTTGTCGGTAGCAGACCTTGATACCGCGACACAAATTCAATTAAATCGTAATCACCAATTTATCAACGTCACCGACATTCAAATTGATAACCAAAACCTAATTCTCATTAATACGCCTAACCGTAAAGCCTTAACCCTTACGCAATTTTTTATGCGTACTCAAAATCTTTCACGGAGTATGCGAATTACGACACAAAATACCGATAGTATCACCGAGCTCTGGGGTTATCGTGTCTTACCCGAAAACCACAGTATTGCTTTGAAATAATGGAAGGTCAAAAAATAACTATGAAAAAAACTATCACCCTCATCCTCGCACTTAGCACCACCCTCATCCTCGTAGCATGTGGGCACACCGATAATAGCACCACAAAAGCAACGAGTTCGAGCATGCACGAATCAAGTAAAACGATATCTAAGGCTCCTGCAAGTTCAAGTAGTGCTGCAAGCAGTTCCACAACAAGTTCAAGCAAAAAAGCAACCAGCAAATCCCAAAGTAGTGCCATTGCAAGTTCAGCAACCGGGAAAAACGGTAGCGGTTCAATGCAAAATAAGCGCACATATCAAGTACCTACCAAGGATAAGCAAAATAAAAATTATAAAGCTGACGGTAACTTGAATAAAAAAGGTGAGTTCAGCGTTGACCAAGCTGGTACAGTTAATACTCTATATGCGCTAAAAAAACTTAAAACAACGTTAAAAAACGGCCCATTGGCATATCGGTTAGTTGATGCCCAAATTATCCAAAACAATCCTAAAACCAAGCAAGCTATCACGATGGCGAACTCCGCGTTAAACACAACCGATATCAAGGGTAAATACTACACACTAATGCTCCACTACGACATCACCAATCATAGTGCCAACCGTTTAGGGACTGATGGTGTTTCGACGTTTACAACTAATACCGGCTATGGTGTCAACGGCGCTAGCGGTCTCGATAATGACGCTCAGCTCGGCACTAAAGGCCTACCCGCCAATAAAAAAACACGTTCCTTTGCCGTCTTCTTACTACCCGAGAAAACTGCTAAAAATTTAAAAACTTTCCGTTTAGAATTTAGTGGTGCTTACACCGCTGATGGCGATATGGTAAGTGATTCATCAAATTTCATGAACGTTAATTTTAAGTAGCAATCACCGTTAAAAAGTATCGCATAAAAAAAGGAATCCACATCAGCAAACTCTTTGCTGTTGTGGGTTCCTTTTTTATTGATATTAATTACTTTGTTGCGTACTTGAGCTACTGCTTGCACTCGATGCGCTTGAACTACTAGTAGCGCTGCTTGCTTTAGCTGAAGTTTTTTTAGGAATCTTAGAATACGGATATGAATATGCCCCAACTTGCAGATCAACAATTCCACGTTCCTTCATTTGAGCAGCAATTGAAGGATAGTAAGCCATTTTATCGGCGAACGTCGTAATCTTCGCAAACACCTCGTTACCATCATTCATATATATAATGATTCGCTGTGGATTTTGCTTAGTTGGTGCATATTTAATTTCTGAGACTGCCGTCCGAATTGGTTCATCTAGCGTCGCAAACCCTCGAATAACCTTCTCGAAGTTAGCTCCTTTTTGAAAATTATCATACAATGGAAAACCCGGTTCTGGATTATTCATTGTTTTATCCAATATTTTCGAGTCACCTAATACCAAATGAAACTTGCCATTAACTAAAATATAACCGGCTTTAATCGATTCTTGCACCACTAAATCAACCGTCGTCGGATTCATAACTCGTACATTCAATTCGGCAATTTGGTCATTATTGCGGCGGGCCGTTTTCATGATGCTTTGTTCATGACCAAACACACCAAAAACTGACCGATTTTTCTTAATGTCAGTTGCAGAAATGATTTCTTTAGGCGTTAAATCTTCGTTACCAGTGACGTTTATCGTGTGCACCATACTAGCTGGACTAATAAACCAGCACATCCCCAGTGTCAAAACCGTTAATAAAACAAGCATTGCGCTTGCTTGGCGTGTTTGCCGTTGCAACGTAAAAACTGGTTGTAGCTTTTCACGTTTCGCAAACAACCGTGCGGCGTAATCACGAAATTTAAAATTACGTTCATCGTCAGTGGGTAACGCGATACCCTCCTCGATTTCGGCTTCTTTTTCGTCAATGTTTGTTTCAGTTTGCTCATCAACATGACGATGTTTTTTAGTAAACAGCACAATCGGCTCTTCATCTACTGATGTTGGTTGTGGTTCATCAACTTTGGGTGCTGCTTTTTCTTTTTTGTCATCTTTATCTTTCTTAACAAAAAAAGCATTCGCAGCACTTTGCGCCTTTTTCGCTTCGGTCTCGATATCTAACCGGCTTGATTGTTTATCTGATAGTTGGAGGACATCCCATGGCGACGGTGGTGTATTTTTCTTGTTTTTTGATTCATGTTTAGCCATCGGGAACCCCCTTCTTTCATTCACTTATTTGGTATTTCGGTCAGCCATTGCTTTACGCATCAAGGCAACTAATTGGTCGGCGGCGTCAAGAACACCTAGTTTCTTAGACGCTTGTTCCATTTCCAACCGTTTAACATCATCATTCATTAAATCATCCACTACGGCGACCAATTTTTCACCAGTCAAATCTGCTTCAACAATCATTTCCGCAGCACCGGCATTCACGAGGCTTTGGGCATTCTTCGTTTGGTGATCAGCAGTAACATATGGACTTGGTACTAAAATTGAAGGTACACCCAAGGCCGTAATTTCGGCAATACTAGTGGCACCAGCCCGGCCGAGAATAACCGCTACGCGTGGCATTACTTCGGGCATGTTACTGATGTATGGCTTAATTACGATATTTTCGCTAACCAAGATATGTGCTTCACTTAATTCAGACAAGACATCATCGTAGCGTTTTTGTCCAGTAACAAACACCACTTGATAGTCCCGCTCGTTAAAAGCCGGAATTGCTTCAATCGTTGCTTTGTTAATTTTCAAGGCCCCTTGTGAACCACCAAAAATTAACAACGTTGGTTTGTCATTGCGTAACCCATACTCACGCCATTCAAAATGCGAATGCATGTGGGCAACTTCTTGTGCGCGCGGATTCCCAACCATCGTAACTTTATCAGTTGGAAATTGACTACGAGCTGCTTCAAAGGCAATCCCGATTTCATCAACCCCGTGGCTCAAGAATTTATTTGTCATTCCGACAACTGAATTTTGCTCGTGGATAACCGTTGGTATTCCCATCCGGTGAGCAGCATACACTACCGCACCACTAACATAGCCACCGAAACCTACCACAACATCTGGGTTAAATTCTTTGATGATTTTTTTAGCTTCACCAACTGATTTCAAAAACAAATACATCGTTTTAACGTTATCGAACGAAAGCTTACGCCGGAAACCTTGGATTTCTAATGCTTTAAATTCAATTCCGCGTTGCGGCACAATTGATTTTTCCAACCCGCGTTCACTACCAATATAGAGCACTTCTGTATCTGGTTCTTGACGTCTGACTGCATCTACCGCTGCTAAGGCTGGGTAAATATGTCCCCCAGTTCCACCGGCACTAACCATTAATCGCATAAGTTAAACCTCCTTTTTTCCAGTAAGCTTTTCAATTGCATCAATATACATTTCGCCACGAGTTTCAAAGTCTGGGTATTGATCCCAACTTGCTGCAGCAGGGCTTAACAAGATAATATCCCCAGGTTCAGATACTTGCCAAGCTAGTGGTACGCCATCAACAACCGTATCCGCAAATTGGATATTTTCAACCCCTGCTTCGCGCACACTCGTCGCGAATTTATCTTTTGTCTCCCCGCTCAAGACTACTGCCTTGACGTGAGCCTTTAAATTCGCTTCTAAACGCTCATAAGTGTCTCCACGGTCTAATCCGCCAGCCAGTAAGACAACCGGCGCAGAAAACCCATTTAGCGCCATTTCAGTCGCTTCAATGTCCGTGGCTTTTGAATCATTATAGAACTTACGCCCTTCCGCTTCCAATACAAACTGTGTCCGGTGACGTACGCCGCTGAAAGTTTTTAAAATTTCAGCAATCATTGCTGTTGAGCGACCATGTAATTTGGCAACGGCAATTGCTGCTAGGGCATTTTCAACATTATGGTCACCGGGGACACCCATTTCATCTGCGTTCATAATGAACTCATCACGCCAATACAACTTACCGTCTTGTTCATATGAACCTTCTGTTGATTGACCTAGGCGTGAAAACGGAATGATTTGCGCGTGTGATTGTTGTGCTAAATTTTGTAATTCTGCGGTATCCCAATTGACGATAAAGTAATCAGCCTCAGTTTGGTTAGCCGTAATTTGCATCTTCGCCGCAATATAATTTTCACGTGTTTCATGATAATCCAAGTGTGAACTAAAAATATTGTTTAAAACTGCATAATGTGGATGATATGTCTTCGTACCCATTAGTTGAAATGATGAATTTTCAGCAACCAACGTGTCAGTTGCACTTAATGTTGGTGCAACTTCACTAACTGGAATGCCAATATTACCAGCATAAACAGCAACTCCGGCCGTTCGTTCTTGCGCTAACATCTTAGTAATTAGCGTCGTGGTCGTCGTTTTACCATTTGAACCAGTAATCGCAACTAGTTCGCCTTCAAATACTTGACTACCCAATTCAATTTCAGTAATCACAGGGATTCCTTGTGCCACAGCCGCAACAACTACTGCATTGCGGTAGTTAATGCCGGGATTTTTAACCAAAACATCAAACCCATCAATCGCTTGTGCACTTTGATCTTGCGTAAATTGCACACCAGCTGCCATTAATTTTTGTGCGGTTGGATTTTCAGTTAAATCATTATTATCTGAAACTGTAACATGCGCTCCTAAAGTAGTTAACAGCTGCGCAGCTGCGGCTCCTGATCGTGCAAAACCTAGCACGAAGACATTTTTATCAACATAGTTTGCAATCTTACGCATCTGTTCATCCTCTTCCAATACTTAATATTTCACGGCTTCTGAGCTATGTATGACGGTAAACCGTCGTTATTTTATGTACGGCCAGCAATGCTGACCAAGTAGTACTTATTTTTTTAATCTGACTAGGTAGTTAGATGTACATGTACACAGCAAGTGCACTTCCTAGTAAAGTAATAATCCAAAAGACAATATCAATTTTCCATTCTGACCAACCACTCATTTCAAAGTGGTGGTGAATTGGTGACATTTTGAAAATCCGGCGGTGGAACAATTTCCAACTACCAACTTGTAAGATAACTGACAAAGTTTCAATAATTGGAATAATCCCGATGGCTAACAAACCAAATTCCATGTGTAACAGAATTGAATCCATTGCCAATCCAGCCCCAAGTGCTAATGATCCTGTATCACCCATAAAAATCTTAGCTGGTTTCTTATTAAACCAGAGGAACGCAATCAATGCCCCAACGATTGAAAAGTTAAAAATCGCAACATCGAAATTTTTGCTGTTAACCGCAACAATCCCAAATGCTAGGTAACCGATAATTGAAATCCCGGAAACTAACCCATCCAGACCATCGGTTAAGTTGACCGCGTTTGACCAACCAACCATCCAGATGATGATAAAGAGTAAGTACCACCAACCAAGGTGCCAAATCCCAAATATCGATGCGATATACATTGGAAAGGCCGGCACATTAAGCAAGACAACAAAGATAATAATCGCACCCAAAGTTTGTAATAAGGCTTTTTGCCAAGCTTTAAAACCTTCATTTTGGTGCTTAAAAATCTTAATACTATCATCAAAGGAACCAATCAAACCATAACCTAAGAATACGGCCATCGCCACAATTACTTGCACCGTTAATTGGTGGCTAATTAAGCCAATAACCAAGCTACTGATAATACCAGCGAGGATGAATAATATTCCTCCCATTGTTGGTGTCCCTGATTTACTATTGTGCCACTTCGGACCAGCCGTCCGAATCATTTGACCCTCTTTTTTCGCACGGAAGTATGCGATTAAAAACGGCATGAAGATAAATGTGATTGCAAAAGCCAAAACTGACGACCAGACAATCATTCCCGTTTCATTCATCTGCTCACTCCTTTTTACTCTATTTTAGTTTAATTTTACTTGAATTTCCTGTTTGGGCTGCAAAACCGTTCCCGATTTAATACTTTGTTTAGTAATGAAACCAGCGCCATCTGTCACCATTTGAATCTTGGCGAGCGAAGCAAACGTCAAAGCATCATTCTTAGTCCATCCCATCATATTAGGCATGGTTACAGAACCACCAGTATCCATAAAGATACGTTGTGCTTCAAGTTGTTCGGTTAAAGCATCTGGAAATTGGCGCGTAACTTTTTTACCATTACCAATAACAACTGGTAAGAACTTGGCTTTTGTTAATAGTTTATTCGCATTTTCCACTGTTTTATCTCGGACATCTGGCACAATTGCAATTGAAGTTTCCGTTTGATGTGACTCGTCCATCTTCAATGCTTGTTCCATTACCGGCCGGAAGACGTTGGCAATTGATTTACTAATTGGTTCAGCAATGCGGTGTGGTTGGTTCAGCGTAATATACATCACATAACGTGGTTTATTAGCTGGTACCATCCCAACCCATGAGTGAATCACATTTTCATCCCCCACAGTGTAACCTTTTGCCGTTGAAATTTGTGCAGTCCCAGTCTTACCAGCAACTTTAAATCCTGGAATTTTATAACTTATCCCAGTACCGTATGATTTGTAGACTACATCTTGCATTACTTTACGGACTTTTTTAGCAGTTGTGGCCTTAATTGGTTCGCCAATTACCGTCCGCTTACCACTGTAAATAACTTTTTTCGTCGCTGGATCAACCACTTTATCAATGAAATATGGTTTCAATTCTTGACCATTCCCAGCAACAGCACTAAAGGCTTGCATCATTTGCATCGGGGTCACTCGAATACCTTGACCAAAAGCCGTATTAGCTTGCTCAATCGGATATTGGAACTGCATGCCACCGGCCGTTTCGTTAGCCAGGCCACTATCAGTTGATTTATTCATATGGAAAGCTTCGAGGTACTTTTTCCATGTTGTTGGTCCCATTTGTTGTTCAACGTGCGCCATAGCAACGTTAGATGAGCGGGCAAATCCTTGTTTGTAAGGAATCATTCCCCAACCTTTAGGATCCCAATCGGTTACCTTTTGGCCGTCAATCAAGTATGTTCCTGATTGATACAAAGCTTTAGGATGCCAGTTTCCACTATCAATTGCCGCCGATAACGTTAAGACCTTCATTGTCGAACCTGGTTCATAGGCACTTTCAACTAGCAAGTTTTGCCATAGTTTATCAATCCCAACCCGCGTTGTCGCATCAAATGTTGGCCGTTGCGTGGCGGCGACAATTGCCCCAGTTCGGGCATCCATCACCATTGCCGTAGCATCGACGGGATTTGACTGACTTTGTAAGCGGGTCATTTCTGATTCGAGCAACGTTTGGAGCTTACTATCAAGCGTGGTATACACATCGTCCCCGTTTTTGACTGGTTTACCTTTAGTTGAATCATCAACTGAATAGCCCGGTGCGGCTTTGATTTCTTTAATCCCATTGTGGCCGGCTAAATCAGTATTATATTCTTTTTCAATCCCCATCGTCCCAATTAGCGAAATCGCGCCCGTTTTTTCATTAAGCGTTGGTTGCGCAATCCCAATCAAGTGTGAGGCAAATATCCCATTCGGATACAAACGTGCAGGTTGCTTCGTAAACGCAATTCCTGGTAATTTTTCCGCTAGAATTTTATCATGTGTTTCAATTGATAAGTTTGAACCAGCGTTCCCAAATTCCACTTGAAAGGCATTATGATTAACAGGATTTAATGCTTTTAAAATTTGTTTCTTCGACAGTTTAAGATACTTTGATAATACGGTCGCCGTCTTATCCTTATCCACGACATACATTGGTTTACCATCAATACCCCGTTGTTGTTTATTTAACACGGCATAAATCGAGTAAATGTTAGTATTTTCAGCTAACAAACCGCCGCTTTGATCAAAAATATCGCCCCGTTTTGCATTTACAACTTGAGTTTGCATATATATTTTACGGGCAGCCGTTGATAAATTATGTCCCTTAACTTCTTTTCCACCGGCGACATATAAAAAACGACCGCCTAGTACTAGGAAAATAGCAATCACGGCAACAAAGAAAATTATCCCCGCTACGCGACTGTTATTACGGACCCGTTCACTGTGCAATCGTTTTTTTTTCGTATTCATTACTTGCTAACATTCCTTATACTTTGGTTCGCAAGACTCAAACCGTATTTGTTAGCCACTTTTTGTAATCGACTATGGCTAGACAATTCATTGATTTCTTGCTTTAAGTTAGAATTTTGGCTACCAATCTTGTCGATACGTGTTTGTGAAGTAGCCAAGTTACGGTTGGCATTGTTCACAGCAACTGATGACGCCACGACAAATACCAAAAGCAATGATACCACTAAACCGCATGCACCGCACAAAATAAATTCTTTATGCGTCCAGCGGGCACGACTCATTTGTCCAGACTGATCAGGCAAAACGCGCAAATTTGGCTGTTTGTTAGGTTGGGGTTGTTCTAAGGGCAATGCTCGTGCGTTATTTTGTGCCATATCAATATTTTCTTTCTTTTATTTTATCCGTTCAATAATTCGTAATTTAGCTGAGTGTGAACGGTGATTTGCTTCCAATTCAGCTTCACTTGGTAAAATCGGTTTGCGCGATACTAACCGGTAATCAGGTTGCATTTCATCGGGAATAACTGGTAAACCTTGTGGCAAATCAGGAATCTCCGTTTTTTCTTTAAACATCGCCTTCACAATGCGATCTTCCAATGATTGGAAAGTAATCACAGAAATGCGACCACCCACGTTAAGTAAATCTAGTGCTTGTTCTAGCGATGTTTCTAATGCACCTAATTCATCGTTCACAGCAATGCGGATTGCTTGGAAACTTTTCTTAGCTGGGTGTCCACCATGACGACGCGCGCCCATTGGGATTGCTTCTTTAATGATATCCACCAATTCAAAGGTCGTTTCAATTGGTTGTTGGTCACGATGTCGTTCAATTGAACGGGCAATTTGTTTAGCAAACTTTTCATCACCATAACGGCTCAAAATTCGCATCAAATCATTGAATGACCAGTCATTAACAATGGTGCGGGCATTTAGCTCTTGGTTTTGATCCATCCGCATATCAAGTGGTGCGTCGTAGTTATATGAGAAACCACGTTGTCCATCATCAAATTGGGGAGAAGAAACACCTAAGTCGTAAACCATTCCATCGAAACCGGTTACACCAAGTTCAGCTAAAGCTTCCCGTAAATTACGGAAATTGCTCTTAACCAATACCACACGCCCATCAGCGATTTCACTAGCCAAATTTTCTTGGTTATAATTTAACGCCGTATCATCTTGGTCAAACGCATACAACGTTCCGGTAGTTAATTTTGAAGCAATTAAACCGGAGTGGCCGCCACCACCAAGTGTTCCATCAGCGTAAATGCCGTCCGGTTGGATGTTCAACCCGTCAACTGCTTCATTTAATAAAACTGTGATGTGATTGAACTCTGCCATCAAACCAACCTCTTCTTTTTCTTTTTTTGTTAAAAGTTAAAATCTACCAAACCATCAGCGATATCATCAAAATTTTCTGCTGTATCTGCTGTGTAATCTTGCCAACTCTGCGCATCCCAGATTTCAAAACCGTTCCCTGAACCGGTGACGATGGTATCTTTAGCAATTTGGGCGTATTCACGTAATGTTTGGGGAATTGTTACACGTCCTTGCTTATCAAATTCAGCTTCCGTTGCACTTGAAAAAACAAAACGCTTAAATGCTCGTGCTTCTTTGTTAGTCATAGGAAGCTCGTTTAGTTTGCTTTCAAACTTATCCCATTCATCTAATGGAAAACCATAAAGTGAATGTTCAAGCCACTTAATCAAAATAAATTGATCGCCCAATTGGTTACGAAATTTGGCAGGAATGATTAGTCGACCTTTTGTATCAACTGTATGTGAGTATTCACCCATGAACATATTAGTCGTTCCTACCCTTCCGTTAGATTGTGCGATTTTTAGTTAAATTAAAGCATATATATAATTTACCACATTCCCCCACTATCTACCACCACTCCCCACCAACTTCTAAAAAAATTATTAAGTTCGCAAAAAAACAGCACTTTGCAAATACGCAAAGTGCTGTTATATCAACGTTTAAGAATTGTGGGACAAAGTGGTGCCTAAGTGGGGGATTATCCCAAAATTAAGCCAAAAACCAACAAAATTACATAAACTACGGGAAAGAAGATATCTGACATCCGCCAATATGCAACCAAGTAGCTTTGGTATGTGAAATTTTGTTGCCAAAAACCGCGAAAAATCACATAGGCAATGGCTAACAACAGCCACGCAATCAGCAAATAAGGAACAAATGACCAACCAAATATTTGATAACTTAACATATGAATATTCAAAAGGACAAATGGCGCTAAAATATCTGCGATTTGAAGATTTCGGGGAACGTAACGATAAAATGTCCGCCGTGCAACGAAAAGTGCCGTAAACACAACTACTGTAATTAACAGCATCACTGACCAAGGCATCAAAACAGCCATTATTCATCTTCTCCTTTATATATTATTAATTTTTGCGAGCACTATTTAAAGAAACAATAAAATAAGCATACAATAACGTAGGATTATCTTGCAAGGGACAAATTTTCCATGTACAATTTTTGGAAAGAGATTTAGAAAGAGTGTGATATTAAATTATGTATGAAGAAGATGGATCTAAGAAGAAAAAAACAGGTTTCCAAAAATTTACAATGGTCATGGTATGGCTAATGATTATTGTCACTATTCTCGGGGTCGTACTTGGCGCCGCTGGTGGTTTAGGCTTAATCTAGTAGCAAAGTAACCCGAAATTTAATATTTATTTGTTAAAGGTGATCGCACTTATTATGTGTAATCACCTTTTTTCGGCTGCAAAAGCAAAGAACAAGGTCCATTTGTTCTAGCGCGGGATTCGCATCATTTGTGTACTTTTATTTATGAACACTCACGTACCACGGAATATAGGTACTAGTTTTGAGCACATTACAAAATCAACGATAACTGATTTAATTGAACCCATACCCCACGAACTAATTTTGATTAGTGTTATTTTACATATTATAAATTCTAAACAACCACCAAATTACTGCTCATTTAGACTTGCGCATTATTTTAGCGACTCAGTTGGCTTTCAATGTACTTCAGCCCACGTCAGATGGTCTAAGAGCCCAAAGCACAAAGAAAAAGGCTAGTTATCAATTAAATGACAACTAGCCTACTTCATTTTAATTATTGTGCAATCGCAACATTGCGTGTTTCACGAATTACCGTAACCTTGATATGACCTGGGTAATCCAAGTCATGTTCAATTTGGTTCTTCACGTCACGTGCAACAATTGCAGCTTCCAAATCGCCAACCGCTTCCGGTTGCACCATCACGCGGATCTCACGACCTGCTTGAATAGCGAATGATTTTTCAACTCCGTCAAAGCCATTCGCAATTGTTTCCAATTGTTTCAAACGTTGAACGTAATTTTCGAGCGATTCAGAACGTGCTCCTGGACGAGCAGCTGAAATCGCATCTGCTGATGCTACCAACACAGCAATCACAGATTGAGGTTCTTCATCCCCGTGGTGTGATGCAATTGTGTTAATAACAACAGGCTTTTCGTGATACTTGGAAGTGATTTCAATCCCAAGTTCCACGTGCGAGCCTTCGACTTCGTGGTCGACGGCTTTACCAATATCGTGTAATAATCCGGCGCGTTTGGCAAGAGTAACATCTTCGCCAAGTTCAGCGGCTAAAATACCTGATAGTTTTGCAACTTCGATTGAGTGAGTGAGAACATTTTGACCATAAGAAGTCCGGTAGTTCATCCGACCGATAATCTTGATTAAATCGGGGTGAATCCCATGAATTCCCAAATCAAAGACAGCTTGTTCACCAGTTTCACGGATTTTTTCATCCATTTCTTTGCGAGCCTTTTCAACCATTTCTTCGATTCGAGCGGGATGAATCCGACCATCTTGAATTAATTTTTCTAAGGCAAGCTTAGCAATTTCGCGACGAATTGGATCAAAACCAGAAAGCACAACAGCTTCTGGTGTATCATCAATAATCAAATCAATCCCAGTTAAGGTTTCAATTGTACGAATATTGCGACCTTCACGACCAATAATTCGGCCCTTCATGTCATCACTTGGCAAGTTAACGACTGAGACGGTTGTTTCAGAAACCATATCAGCTGCAGAACGTTGAATAGCTTGAACAACAATGTTCTTCGCCCGCTTTTCAGCTTCAGCGTTTGCTTCGTCTTCACTTTCCTTAATTAACATGCCACGTTCATGCGACAAGTTTTGCTTTGTTTCACTCAAAATCAGGTCACGAGCTTCACTGGTTTCCAAACCAGCAACTCGTTGTAATTCAGCATCGCGTTCCTCAACGAGAGCTAAAGCTTTTGCTTGGAGTTTTTGTACATTGTCATTATCACGACTAAGTTTATCTTCCTTAGTTGTAATAGTGGCTTCACGCTTTTCCAATGCAACATCCTTACGATCCAATGATGATTCACGTTGTAACAAACGGTCTTCTTGCTTTTGAACTTCGACACGACGGTCCTTCAGTTCATTTTCAACTTGCGTTCGGTACTTGTGACTAGCATCCTTAGCTTCGATTTCAGCTTCTTTTTTCAAAGTTAACGCTTCTTTTTCGAGCGTCTTAGCTTCTTTCTTAGCTTGGGCAAGGAAGTCTTCAGCAGTTTGGTGGGCCTTGATTAATGTCTTTTCGTAAGTGTTCTTACGCACGAAATAACCAACACCAGCACCAATTACTAATCCTAACACGGCGACTATTGCTGCCAAAGATCCTGACATAATGCCTCCATGCGTGCAGTTTTGCAAATTGTGTTATGCAATTTATTTTTCAAAGTTGTAATATTTGATTCATACACATACTCCATTCTATGGTTATTATGTCACTAAGTCAATAAAAAAGGTGGATTATTATGCACGCTTCTCCAGTGCTACGCTATCAAAATTCACTCAGTACCTGCCACCGATTCCTCGGCATTCTTTTCAGCTAACAACGTTGCCTGAAATTCGGCATCATTTTTTAATTTAAAAATTTCCGCATAATCGAATTGTGGTACCATGATTTCACGTCCATACAAGCGCATGGGTACTTTACGTGCAACCGGTAGAATTCCCGTGCTTGTTAACGCTTTACGCATATCCTTGTCGATACCCAAAATGTCTTCAACTTCAAATGGCCGTAGCGTTTGTCTTGTGCTTGCCCATTCTAACAACTCGTCTTGTAAAGCCTCACTGTTACAATACAAATCTACTAAGCGACAAACTAATTCCCCTTTAGCTAAATCTGTATCTACTGGTTTAACGCTGAATCCAGTCAAACCCTCTAATAAGTCCTCCACCGATAAATTCATTAATAGCGGGGCAATCTGTGCAATCATTTCCATTATGCTATTCCTCACATTTCCTAAAATCAAAATAATATGAACATGAATAGGTATCAGACACTGCGCAGCCAAATCCCTATCATAAATAACATACGAAATTTTACCGTGGAATTTTTAAAAAGCGCAAAAAAAATACCGATTACTATTAAAAAATAGCAATCAGTATAATTTTTGGTCTTACTTAGCTGACTTAACAACTTCTTGACCGTTGTAGAAGCCACATGATGCACAAACATAGTGTGACTTACGTAATTCTCCACAGTTTGGGCAAGCGCTCATACCTGCGGCAACAAGCTTGATGTGACCGCGACGGGCACGCTTGTTAGACTTTGAAGTCTTGTGTGATGGAACTGCCATAGTAATAGTCCTCCTTATAAAATTTATATCCACGCGTGTTACAAATTTAATGTCTGCTACACTCCCTAATCCTGATCAGGGAATAAGTCTTTGAGTTTAGCGAGACGTGGATCAATAGTAGTAGTTTCGGCTTTTTGGGCTTCGAGTTGTTGTTCAGTAACAACTTCCCAATCATGACCAGATGGCAACTTAATGTCATCCTCGTCTTCGTCCTCAGCCAAGATTTGCAAAGGAATTTGAAGTAATAAATACTCCTCCACCGCTTCATCAAAATTCAATACATCGTTATCTAATAAGATTACTGAATCGGTAATCTCATAACGATCCAAATGACTTTCATCAGAAGTATATGTTTCATCAATATCGAAATCAAGTGGCAAATCCACCGGCTTCAATGAACGTGATGAAGGCACAACCATCTGACCCGTCACATGGGCATGAATGTAGACGTCTTCGTTTCGGTATTCAAGGAAACCTTGCACTTCAACGGGCGTGACATCTAAGATGAATTCAGGGAATCGCTTTAAAACATCTTCCTTGAGATCTAATGTTTCCGTAATTTGAAGAGCTTCCTCTTTGTACTTACGTAGTTCAAGCAATGACCATTTCATAGTGGTTCCTCCTTTTGCAACTTATCAAGTATACCCGATACACCTAATTACGTCAAAGTTTTTTCACATTTTTTATGATTGCTTTTTTAAAATGTTAATTTAATCAGCTATATCAAGGCTTCTAAGTGGTACCCGGCCAATATTTTGGTCCCGTTTATCACCTTTTAATTGCCCATAAATACTATCAACCCGATATTGCAGCTCATACTCACCCTGCCTTAATTCGCGATTAACTTTACTAATTAGTGGTAATGTGAAATCTTTTTTATTAGTTCGTAACCAAGTTTGACCGCTATTAGAATAACCCAATAAATGTAGCATGGGATGTGCCATGGCATTGTGCATGTCATCGTCTGTCACGTTTAATAGCGTATACAATAATACCCGTTGAATCCGTGCATACGTAAAGCGTTTTGTTTTGACTTGGTCCATAAAGCTCGCAAAATCAGTGTATCGATAGCTTGCTTCCTTTATCCGATGCTCTAGCCCCTCGTTCATTTGATAAATGTGCGCTAAATCTTGCGCTGACGTCGTTTGGAGTCGATAACGTAATAACGGCCACCAACCGACCGAAAAAGGTGTTACATCGGCTCCAAGGGCTAAATCTTGTGCCGTTTGTTGTGGCACGTATTGCGCAACGTCGGCCGTACTCATACGGATTGCTGTAGCACTTGCAATATGACCAGCTTCCGGTAAATTATCATCATGATACCCCGCCTGAACCCGTTGAATTGGGGTTAATTTAATGTCGGCATTTAATTCAATAATTGCCCGTGCATATCCAAATGCTAATATATCATTAGGATCATCCAGACGGACACCGGTAGCTTGCGCAAGTTCTGTATTAAACGCTGAGGCAAAAGTTTGATTATAACGTTGAAATTCGGCGGCTTGTGTTGGCATTTTGCGGGCTAAGTCTAAAAAATTATATTCGGCATGTTCAACGCCAAAAACAATCTCACTCACCCCTAATGCCATAAGCTGCTCCACCGCTCCGCGGGCAAATAAATGCGCTGGTTGAACAGCAGCACTGAATGGCAATTCAAAGACTAAATCGGCCCCATTTTGTAGCGCTTCATTCGTACGTGTCCATTTATCAAAAAGTGCTGGCTCACCGCGTTGAACATAGTTACCACTCATCATTACGATAACCACATCTGCATTAGTTAACCGTTTAGCCAGTTGCAAATGGTATAAGTGCCCATTATGAAAGGGATTGTATTCTGTAATTAGCGCCACGTTTTTTAACATGTTCCCCCAACCTTTCTGATTTTTTCTGTAATTAATTACTTCATTATAACGATTCACTCTTAGTTGCTCAAATATTTTCCTAACTAAAATATCAGGGCTACCATTGTTTAAAACTTTGACCCCGTCCCAAACATTGAGCTATATTTGCAAGAAAACTAGCAATATCGACACGTCAATATTGCTTTTAACCATAACTACCAATATACTTTTATATAAATAACTAATTAGGGAGTAGACAGATGTTTCTAGGTAGCGTTATTAAACAAAGACGAGAAGAATTACATCTTACCCAAACTCAATTGAGTAGCGGAATTACCACTCAAGCCACGATTAGTGAGCTTGAAAACAAGAATTCTGCCCCAACCATCAAAATCCTAGTCGCTATTTGTAAGCGGCTTAATTTGACGTTAAATGACGTCGTGTCTGATTTCAACGTCCACCGTGCGGATGATGTCATCCAAAAGCTTAACTTAGCCGAAAAATATAGTCGCTCATTAAAGCCTGATAAAGTTAAGGAAGTAATCGATAGTATCGACACCAAAGACTTATCAACTGATGAAGCAACCGCCTTTTATTATTTTTTAAAGGGAAATATTGCTTTAATTATTGACCAGGATTTTGATGATGCCCAATTTTATTACAATCTTGTCTTGAATGCCCAGGACAAGAACAACCCTTCAATTTATGTGATTTTAGCGGAAACTTCGATTGGCATTAGTTACTTCCGCAAAGACGATTCACAAAAAGCAAAATATTACTTAGACAAAGCGTTTCACGATATCATGACTGGTGATCTCAATTTACAAAATAATTTATCACGTGTCCAATTCGCTTTGACTAATATTGGTAACTACTATTCAAAAATCAAAGAATTTGAGCTGAGTAAAACCGTCCTCGAATACGGAATTCAGCTCAATCGCGAATTCGGATCAATTAACTCCCTTGACTACTTCTATCACTTGTTAGCATATGATTTAATACAAGAAGATCCTAACAACCTTGAGCAAGCAATCTACTACGCTAAGATTGCTGTTAGCATGGCCGAGCATTTAAAAAATGATTATATGGTCGAACATAGTTCTTACTTTGTCGAACACAAAAAATTTCTTCCGGATGTTAAATAAACAATTTACTTGTACCCTCAGCATTGGACTAAAACGGCTCTGTGTCAAATTCTGTTGGTAGGACTATTTTGGAACTAGAATCTTAATGGATTCTGGTTCCTTTTTTGTTTATTTTGCGAGGATGGAACGGAGTGACATATGAGCCAAATAAATGGAGATTGGGACATCTTAAAAAATCTGACGGATTCGCCAGAGTAAGTGAGCCATATTTTTGTAACCACACGAGTTACGTTTAAGCTGTTTGATTTTGTGGTTCATTACCCTTCAACGTCCATTTGAATAGTTCGAGGTGATGCTGTTTTGAATTCCCTTATAATTCTTGGCGAAAGTCGAAATTGCGCTGTCCATATCGTTTCCCATAATCGTGTAATGGGTGATGATGTCTTCGAAACCTGATAAATCTTTGTTATGCATTGCTTTCATAATTTCCTGATATGCAGTCCAAACCTGACCAAATTCAGGATATTCGTCGAAGACGATGCCAATCGCTTGTTCTTGTGTTTAGATATTTCATTAAATTCCACGCATGTAATAAGGTTTCGTTTTTTCGAAGATTCCTCATACATCATGTGGAAGATTTTCATTGACTCTTTCATGATTTTATAGGCTCGATTATTTGTTTATCATCAATGCGTTTTTTGAATGTTCTTACGAACACTATCAAGGCGTTACCGATAACGCTGAGCGATATGGAAGCCGTCGATAATTGATTTCTGCGTTCGGAAATAAGACTTTAATGGAAACTGGCGTATTGAGCGTTCATATCCATGACAACGTGCTTACACGCTTCCGATTAGCTAGTGAAAATCAAGAAAATATTGTTTTGATGTTTTGGTAGTCGAATTGGGCCAGTACTTCAAATTGCTTGATTGAAAGTGGCATCACACCAAATAAAGCTAAACTGATCATTGGCTGAGCGGACTCATCCATGGAAATAGCTTCGGGTAATTGTTGTTTAAAATTGTATTTGATACTTGTATTGTCCGCCTTCGTATATTGCGTCATATTCGATTCGTTGTACAGAATTTAGGTGAGATAATGAGGTTGCTTAGCTACAGTTTTTCTGTCATCATATCTTCGTTTAGATTCTGTTTTACGATTACTTTCGTGTTTCGTGAAATTTGGCAGTTCTTTTTGAAGTCGGATGACGCTGCTGTAAATGTATTACCACAATTCTTACAGTGAAAACGTTGTTTACGCAGCGCTAAGCGCACATCCCACAAGCTCGTGCCAGTGAGTCGCATCTCGGTTGAAGTCCACCCCCAGTGCTCGACGCAATCACGAAAACCACAGTCACTGCATCGGCTAACGGAATAGGTTAAATTAGCGGTATAAATTAAGCATTTATGTCGCTTGTCTCCGCGACCACGATAATCAAAATAGTTCCATTCTCCTGCTTCATTGTCGGTAAAATGGATGTTTTTATCTTTTAAATTTAACTCACGTAAGATACAATTGTCTTGGGACATAATAAATAACCTCGCATACTTTTTGATTTTTGTCGGTTGGAACGTGGTGATGGACATTTAATATGTCCTTTTTGTTTTGTACATAATTATCTATTCTAGGCTCATCTGTCGCTTTACTCCACCCTCGCGAAGAACATAAAAAACTGCTGACGGATTTCTCCACCAACAGTAAAAAGTATAGAGCCACTAAAACCCAATGCTGGGGGTTTTTAGTATTCAAAAAAATTTTAATTGTTTATCTAATATTATAAATACAATATAATTTAATTGATTTTATAATATTACTTGTGCTATATTTGATGTACTTTCATAACCGCATTATATGTAGTACCAATACATAATTCAGTAAACCTGGAGATAATCATGAAAAAAATGATTCTGCTGATTTTAGCCGTGTTAACGACCCTATTTTTGTTGTTAACTATTAACAACACGACCCAAGCCTTCCACACTAGTGAAGGCACTGCGAAAATAGTGATTACACAAGCCATGATATACGATAAACCTGCCCCAAAATTAGTGAATCATGCGGGTAAATATTACAAACTCATTGGTGATAAAGCAGTTTTTATTGACGCCGCTAGAAGACATGCAAAAACAATGCCCTTAGCACCTACGATTAACATTACGCCACATTCTGACAATACTAACATGGTCAAACAAACCTCAGAGGTTATTTCAGCGCGTGATACCATTTCAAGTAAATGGTGCAAACAGCAAGAAAACGTCCTAACTTGGCAAAATGTAGACTACACCAAAAATGATACCATCAATTACCACATTGCACGGGCACTCATTTATAGAGCTGTCCAACGGACTACGAAACCCACTTTTTTGCATTTTGCGTATCGCCAGTATCGATATTTTAATCACGAAGTTAACCAACAATATGCCGATTCAGTCGCACCAATTCACTCGGAGGTTACAAATTGAGTAGCTGCTGAGGGGTTGATCAATAATACATGCGTAAATGGGCTAATCTGAAACACCAAGCGCACCTCCAAAGATGTCGAATGGTGATGCTAAGACGAAATCAGCGAAAGTTAGGCATGATGATGTCCAGAACGAAAATATACTTCCATCCGAAATTAAGAAATTCTGCACCCATTACTTGCTAAATCCAGGTAGTTTTCGTCATCACCAGTAATAACCCTTGATACCAGTATTCCTGGGCATCAAGGGTTATTTTATATTCTTAACTGACAATATGGCGTGGACTGTTTTGGGACTTCAATTGTCGGCACCAATCCAACAATCTCAAGCCCCGACTTCCCTGTCGACAGCCACAAAATGAAACGAGGAAATATTATGACCGAAGCTAAAAAATTAGTCTTAACTTTTGAAAATGACCACGGCAAATCAAGTTTACTCACTTTAGTGAAATTCAAAGAACCCGTTGACGCCGCTAAGGTTAAGGCAACCATAGCAGTGATTGCCCAAAGCCAAATCTTCGTTACAAAGGAAGGTTTCCATACATATACAACACCAGCATCAACTTGAGTTAAATAGCAGAACTATGTCCCAGCCAACGAAACAAGCCTGATTTCGCCTTATCTTAGTAAAGTAAAAATCAGGCTTGTTAACATGCAGCAAAAGGCTACAACCGTTGATATAACTCACTTAATTCATCACCACGCTCGCTTTACTGACACATTAAGTTTCATTATCTCAAGGTTGCATATCGCCTTTTGCCCCACTACCCTTTTTAGTATTCAAATTTCAAATTATTGATGATAGTACGTTCAATCATCTTGGTCAGAATAAAAAACAAGATTGCGCAGCTCTCGATTACGCTGCTACACTTGATGTTATGCTTGAATGTTACCCTTACTGCGCGCATCTAAGCTTGTACCGCCATTCCACGGAGTTATTCGGGGGCATGGATTGCCTCCCGCTAACGACTATTGATGCGGTTCATCAAACCTTCTAAAAATATAGCCGTGGCATCATTGAATCGTTTTGGGTGACAGCCAGTAACGGGCGCGTTGAAGGTGTTAACCGGCGCATCAACCAAATACAGCGGACTGCCTATGGTTACGTTAAGGCCGCTAAACTTGTTTCATCGAATTCATTTCTAATTATTAAATAAACCCGTTTTAACATCACAATTCACTAAATTGATGACATAATAAAACTCCGAAATTCGTTAAGGTTCCAGGGTTATTTCACAATCCTAATTCCGTCCAACCCACGTCAGACGGAATAGTGCCGAATAATTGTCTAAAATTTTTCTAGCGCGGAATTTGGATATGTGTCTCAGATTGATTCCCACTACGTGTCTGGAACCAGTCTGGACACCGTGATGGAAGACAAGCACTTGAAGCTTGGTTCGCTAACGTGGTAACCATCTTCACAAATCCATAATCAGTAACGAAACCCGTTACTGATTATGCCATCACGGTGCGAGCTAAAGTCCAGCCTCTTCGTTAGTTTGAGCAGGCAGTCTGCATTGAGGTTCAAAAAAATACCGAATCTCAATTAAGAGATTCGGTATTTCTAATTAGTGCCGTCGGTGGGGGTCGAACCCACACTCCCGTGAAGGAACTGGATTTTGAGTCCAGCGCGTCTGCCAATTCCGCCACAACGGCATATTTATATGTTTTACTAACCTAGGCTAGATTAATAACTGGGCTAGCTGGATTCGAACCAGCGCATGATGGTACCAAAAACCATTGCCTTACCGCTTGGCTATAGCCCAATAACAAGGGCGGTATATGGGAATCGAACCCATGCGTGCTGGTACCACAAACCAGTGTGTTAACCACTTCACCAATACCGCCATAATATAAACAGGGATAGAGGGAGTCGAACCCCCACTGATGGTTTTGGAGACCATAGTTCTACCATTAAACTATATCCCTATAGCTTTGCAAAACCACTTGAGCATTACAGCTCACCCAATGGCGCTGGACGGAATCGAACCGCCGACACATGGAGCTTCAATCCATTGCTCTACCAACTGAGCTACAGAGCCATACTGCTTAATAAATGTTGCAACGGTCACAACGGGACTCGAACCCGTGATCTCCCGCGTGACAGGCGGGCGTAATAACCAACTATACCATGCGACCAATGATAATGGAAGATACAGGGCTCGAACCTGTGACCCTCTGCTTGTAAGGCAGACGCTCTCCCAACTGAGCTAATCTTCCGAAAGTGTCCCGTACGGGATTCGAACCCATGTTACCGCCGTGAAAGGGCGGTGTCTTAACCACTTGACCAACGGGACATAATTCAAAGCATGGCGACGTCCTATCCTCGCAGGGAGCGATCCCCCAACTACTTTTGGCGCTACAGAGCTTAACTTCTGTGTTCGGCATGGGAACAGGTGTATCTTCTGCGCTATCGCCACCACACTTTTTGAATTATATCTGAGAAATTAATAACTTCGTCTCTCAAAAACTGATACTATCATTTATTAATTAACCTTACGGACACCCACTTCGTGGTTAAGTCCTCGACCGGATTAGTATTAGTCCGCTCCATGCATCACTGCACCTTCCACTTCTAACCTATCTACCTCATCATCTTGGAGGTCTTACTTTCATAAAGAAATGGGGAATTCTCATCTCGAGGCGAGTTTCACACTTAGATGCTTTCAGCGTTTATCTCATCATACATAGCTACCCAGCGGATGCTCTGGCGGAACAACTGGTACACCAGAGGTATGTCCATCCCGTCCTCTCGTACTAAGGACAGCTCCTCTCAAATTTCCTGCGCCCGCGACGGATAGGGACCGAACTGTCTCACGACGTTCTGAACCCAGCTCGCGTACCGCTTTAATGGGCGAACAGCCCAACCCTTGGGACCGACTACAGCCCCAGGATGCGATGAGCCGACATCGAGGTGCCAAACCTCCCCGTCGATGTGGACTCTTGGGGGAGATAAGCCTGTTATCCCCAGGGTAGCTTTTATCCGTTGAGCGATGGCCCTTCCATGCGGAACCACCGGATCACTAAGCCCTACTTTCGTACCTGCTCGACTAGTCAGTCTCACAGTCCAAGCTCCCTTATGCCTTTACAACTCTACGAATGATTTTCCAACATTCTGAGGGAACCTTTTGGGCGCCTCCGTTACCTTTTTAGGAGGCGACCGCCCAGTCAAACTGCCTGCCAGACACTGTCTTCACCACGATAGTGGTTGTGAGTTTAGAGTGGTCATACAGCGAGGGTAGTATCCCACCAACGCCTCAATCGAAACTAGCGTCCCGATTTCTACGGCTCCTACCTATCCTGTACAAGCTGCACAAACACTCAATATCAAGCTACAGTAAAGCTCCATGGGGTCTTTCCGTCCTGTCGCGGGTAAAACCGCATCTTCACAAGTCTCTCGTTGAAGACAGTGCCCAGATCGTTACGCCTTTCGTGCGGGTCGGACTTACCGACAAGAATTTCGCTACCTTAGGACCGTATAGTTACGGCCGCCGTTTACTGGGGCTTCAATCTGAACCTTCGCCGAAGCTAGCCATTCCTTTACCTCCGGCAGGCGTCATATACGTCATCTACGATTTGCAGAAACCTGTGTTTTGATAAACAGTCGCCTGGGCCTATTCACTGCGGCTGACCTTTGCGGTCAGCACCTTCTCCCCGAAGTTACGGGGTCATTTGCCGAGTTCCTTAACGAGAGTTCTCTCGCACACCTTAGGATTCTCTCCTCGACTACCTGTGGTCGTTGCGGTACGGGCAAATGTTATTCTAACTAGAAGCTTTCTCGGCAGCGTGAAATCAATGAACTTCCCTACTAAATTTCGTCCTCATCATCGCTTGTTCCTTGAAGATAAAGCATTTGACTCTTATCAAGACTTACGATTTACGCACATATTCCACAGTGCGCATCATTATCCTTCTGCGTCCCTCCATTGTTCAAACAAATACACCTGGTACAGGAATATCAACCTGTTATCCATCGACTACGCCTCTCGGCCTCGCCTTAGGTCCCGACTAAACCCTGGAGGACGAGCCTTCCCAGGAAACCTTAGTCATTCGGTGGACAGGATTCTTCACCTGGTCTTTCGCTAACTCATACCGGCATCTCACTTCTAAGCCGCTCCACCAGTCCTCACGGTCTAGCTCATTGCCCTTAGAACGCTCTCCTATCGCGCCACTTACGTGGCACCGCAGTTTCGGTAATATGTTTAGCCCCGGTACATTTTCGGCGCAGAATCACTCGACTAGTGAGCTATTTACGCACTCTTTTAAATGTGGCTGCTTCTGAGCCAACATCCTTAGTTGTTCCTATGCAACTCCACATCCTTTTTCCACTTTAAACATATATTTAGGGACCTTAACTGGCGGTCTGGGCTGTTCCCCTTTTTCGACGGTGGATCTTATCACTCATCGTCTGACTCCCGGACATAAATCAACGGCATTCGGAGTTTATCTGAATTTGGTAACCCGAGATGGGCCCCTAGTCCAAACAGTGCTCTACCTCCGTGATTCTAATTCCGAGGCTAGCCCTAAAGCTATTTCGGAGAGAACCAGCTATCTCCAAGTTCGTTTGGAATTTCACCGCTACCACACGTCATCCCCAGCCTTTTTCAACAGACACGGGTTCGGACCTTCCAGTGCGTTTTACCGCACCTTCATCCTGCACATGGTAGGTCACCTGGTTTCGGGTCTACAAACAACATACTATATTCGCCCCATTTCAGACTCGCTTTCGCTACGGCTCCGGTCTTTCCACTTAACCTTGCATGTTATCGTAACTCGCCGGTCATCTAACAAAGGCACGCTATCACCCATTAAACGGCTCTAACTTATTGTAAGCACATGGTTTCAGGAACTATTTCACTCCCCTTCCGGGGTGCTTTTCACCTTTCCCTCACGGTACTGGTTCACTATCGGTCACTAGGGAGTATTTAGCCTTGCGGGATGGTCCCCGCGGATTCCGACGGAATTTCACGTGCTCCGCCGTACTCAGGATCCAGAACGGAGGCTATAACATTTCGATTACGGGGCTATCACCCTCTCTAGCTCAACTTCCCAGTTGATTCATCTATGTTATAACTTGGTAACTCCAATGTTCTGTCCTACAACCCCTAAAAGCAAGCTTCTAGGTTTGGGCTCTTCCGATTTCGCTCGCCGCTACTACCGGAATCGATTTTTCTTTCTATTCCTGTTGCTAATGAGATGTTTCAGTTCACAACGTCTACCTTCATCCTGCCTATATATTCAGCAGGTGATAATTACTCACGTAATTGGGTTTCCCCATTCGGAAATCTCCGGATCAAAGCTTACTTACAGCTCCCCGAAGCATATCGGTGTTAGTCCCGTCCTCATCGGCTCCTAGTGCCAAGGCATCCACCATGCGCCCTTATTAACTTAACCTAGTATCTTTCGATACGGTTAATTTTTGAGCGGTCAACTTGTTAGTTGACCTTTAAAGCGAGATAAAACTATTGTTTTAAAACTCAAAAAAACGCGATGTTCTCGGCTCAATTTAATAATATAAATATTAAAAATTGAATTGATTAATTAATTTAAATGATAATATTCAGTTTTCAAAGAACAAGTTTTACACTACAACCCGAAGGTTGCAATGGAGAATAGCGGGATCGAACCGCTGACCCCCTGCTTGCAAAGCAGGTGCTCTCCCATCTGAGCTAATTCCCCATGATATGGGCCTAAATGGACTCGAACCATCGACCTCACGCTTATCAGGCGTGCGCTCTAACCAGCTGAGCTATAGGCCCATGGAATTGGGTAAATCCAATTAATATTGAGAAGTAAACCTCTCAAAACTAAATAAAGTTTTGACAAATGTGTAAGTTTCCGTATTATCCTTAGAAAGGAGGTGATCCAGCCGCAGGTTCTCCTACGGCTACCTTGTTACGACTTCACCCTAATCATCTATCCCACCTTAGGCGGCTGGCTCCCGAAGGTTACCCCACCGACTTTGGGTGTTACAAACTCTCATGGTGTGACGGGCGGTGTGTACAAGGCCCGGGAACGTATTCACCGCGGCGTGCTGATCCGCGATTACTAGCGATTCCGACTTCATGTAGTCGAGTTGCAGACTACAATCCGAACTGAGAATGGCTTTAAGAGATTAGCTTAGCCTCGCGACTTTGCGACTCGTTGTACCATCCATGTAGCACGTGTGTAGCCCAGGTCATAAGGGGCATGATGATTTGAACGTCAATCCCCACCTTCCTCCGGTTTGTCACCGGCAGTCTCACTAGAGTGCCCAACTTAATGCTGGCAACTAGTAATAAGGGTTGCGCTCGTTGCGGGACTTAACCCAACATCTCACGACACGAGCTGACGACAACCATGCACCACCTGTCACCTTGTCCCCGAAGGGAACGTCCTATCTCTAGGAGTGTCAAGGGATGTCAAGACCTGGTAAGGTTCTTCGCGTTGCTTCGAATTAAACCACATGCTCCACCGCTTGTGCGGGCCCCCGTCAATTCCTTTGAGTTTCAACCTTGCGGTCGTACTCCCCAGGCGGAATGCTTAATGCGTTAGCTGCGTCACTAAAGGGCGGAAACCCTCTAACAACTAGCATTCATCGTTTACGGTGTGGACTACCGGGGTATCTAATCCCGTTTGCTACCCACACTTTCGAGCCTCAGCGTCAGTTACAGTCCAGAGAGCCGCCTTCGCCACTGGTGTTCTTCCATATATCTACGCATTTCACCGCTACACATGGAGTTCCACTCTCCTCTACTGCACTCAAGTTATCCAGTTTCCGATGCAATTCTACGGTTGAGCCGTAGGCTTTCACATCAGACTTAAATAACCGCCTGCGCTCGCTTTACGCCCAATAAATCCGGATAACGCTTGGGACATACGTATTACCGCGGCTGCTGGCACGTATTTAGCCGTCCCTTTCTGATAAGATACCGTCACTCAATGAACAGTTACTCTCACTGACGTTCTTCTCTTATAACAGTGTTTTACGACCCGAAAGCCTTCATCACAACACGCGGCGTTGCTCCATCAGACTTCGTCCCATTGTGGAAGATTCCTACTGCTGGCCTCCCGTAGGAGTTTGGGCCGTGTCTCAGTCCCAATGTGGCCGATCAGTCTCTCACTCGGCTACGTATTCATCTCTTAGTGATAGCAGAACCATCTTTTAAACTTGAACCATGCGGTTCTAATTGTTATACGGTATTAGCATCTGTTTCCAAATGTTATCCCCTGCTAAGAGGTAGGTTTCCCACGTGTTACTCACCCGTTCGCCACTGACTGCATTGTGATTAATCTCTCCGAGCAAGCTCTTCAATCATAATCACCACAGTCCGTTCGACTTGCATGTATTAGGCACGCCGCCAGCGTTCATCCTGAGCCAGGATCAAACTCTCAATTTAAAATTGAGTCTTGATGACTCTTTTGTTATCCTGAATCAATTACCGGGGAGGTAATTGATTCAATTTATTTGCGAAATTGACTTTTGCAAATCTGTACATCTTAGATTCAAAATCTAAGACCCTTACATCATTTGATTGTCAAAACTTTATTCAGTTTTCAAAGATCTACCGTGCTGCATAAGTAGCAGCAACGTTTATTTATATTACTCGTTTGACTTATGAAAGTCAACAACTAATTTAAATTAATTTGTTTGTTATCAGATACATCTCGTACCAAATTGACAACTTTTATATATTAGCAATTTATCGTTTGCACGTCAACAACTTTTTTAAATTGTTGAACTAATATAAGTTGTTGTCCTTTTGACAACTATTTAATATTACCTAATTCATTTTTAAAATGCAAGCATTAATTATTATTGTTTTTCATACCATCTTCATCCTACAACAGCTCTGCTTACACTATAACTAATCAAGCAGATTGTTATGCTTGCGTTTCGCAGGGTTCAATAAACATGTGCGCTACTTTTCGGTAATAGTAAATTACCACTGTCTATTAACCCTTTCTAGTTGTGTTCACCTCAACAGCTTCTAATATGTAAAACATTCTACGGACACAATCTTACATTATATGAATTTGTCATTTTGTTCGAATCGCTTTCTACTTATTCTTACAAGTGATTATCTGACTTGGTTTCCTATGGTAGTACACATCTTGGAACGGTCATTCCGGGATATGTGCTATCATAAAAGCAACTAATAACACTATCATAAGGATCCACCCGGGTATCCTTTTTCGTGAAATAACAGGAGGAACTATGCTAACTTGGTTACATCAACTAATTGCCCCATTCTTTGATGGGGCTAACTGGCACCAAGCCATCCTAACTGGTAACGGCTGGCTAGTAATTATTTCAATCGTAATCTTAGAATGTTTACTATCAGTAGATAATGCTGTGGTACTCGCTGCTAAAACGTCGGTCCTCACTAACGAAAAAGACCGTGAAAAAGCATTATTTGCCGGCATCTGGAGTGCTTTTATTTTTCGAATGCTTGTGGTAATCATTGCAGCTTACATCGTTGGCTTCTGGCAAATTAAAGTAGCTGGTGCAATTTACTTGATTTATTTAAGCCTGGAATACTTTTGGAAATCCAATCATGCTCAAGGCACTAAAGATGACATAACTAGCGCTGATATTCCACATTCTAAGCAAAATGCATCACCAAAAGTTTGGCGCGTGGCGTTAGAACTAGAAGTAATTAATCTACTTTTTTCTGTTGATTCAGTTTTAGCAAGCGTTGCAATTTCACCTAACCCTGTCATCGTACTAATTGGTGGAATTGTTGGGATCCTGGCCGTCCGCTTCATTGCCGAAGTCATCATGAAAGTCATGGTTTTTGTGCCCGAACTTGAACCTATGGCATATATCTTGATTGCAATCATTGCCATTAAGATGTTTCTTGAAATTCCCGCAATCGGTCTCGAACTTTCGGCCGGATGGTTTGCTTTACTAATTCTTGTAGTTGTCGGTGTAACACTCTTAATTCATCGATTACGCGATAAATAACCCACTAAAAAATAGAACACAACTCCCGTTAACAAGCCTGATTTCCCCTTTAATTTATCAAAAGGTAGAATTCAGGCTTATTAACGCACTTTGAAACATTTCCGGTTGGGACAAGCGAATCCAGGTACTTTGCACAAAAACACGCTTTTCCCCGCGCCCTTTTGCTGAGATTATCCCCCCTATACTTCTGTCCGCAATACTTAGCATGGTTACTTCATAGTTTTCAATCTAGCGCACAAAAAAAGAACCGCTCGTTTGAACGATTCTTCTACATATTAGTTACATACTTCCATTTAATCGCGTCCGCCACCAAAGATTCGTAACAGGCTTAAGAAGATGTTAATAAAATCAAGGTATAAACTCAAGGCACCGAACACTGCTAACCCGGTCATGTTGGCTGAGTTACCATTTTGCATGTAAATTTGCTTCATCTTGTTTGTATCATACGCTGACAACAACGTGAAGATAATTACTGAAGCCCATGACAAGAACAAGCCTACAGCACCATTGCCAAGAAACATATTTACAACTGAAGCTACAATCAGACCAATCAAGGCACCAAATAAGTGGCTCCCTAATTTTGTCATGCTCTTCTTAGTAACCATCCCCCAAACGGACATGCTGATAAAGATTGCAGCCGTTCCGACGAAAGCACCAATGATTGATGCACCAGAATAGATAACAAAGATGGATGACAACAACACACCATTAACAATTGAGAACAAAATTAACATTGGTAATGCCGAAGCCACACCACGGATTCCTTTTGAGTTCACAGCTAATACCAAAGCAAATTCAACGATAATCAAACCGTAGAAGAACAAACGATTTGTGCTAATTGCTTGCATCAACCCAGTAAACACATTGGCCGTTGACCAAGCAGTTATTGCTGATACTAGCAACGCCATCGACATATAACGGTACATTTTTGCGAAAAACTTAGCCAAGCCGACCTCGCTAACCACATTTTGCTGTCCACTACCTTCATAGTAGCTTACATTATCATTATTATTCATTTTGTAAAATTTCCTCCTCAAACTAATTTCGTTAGTCTTTCCTCTGACCAATGTTGATTATAACATCAATCTCAACATTTTAACCGAAGTTCACATTTTTTTCAAATTTCAACGCCAATAAAAAAGTGCTGAATACAGCAAAAGACCCGATTCTACCTAGAAGATAAAATCGAGCCTACTGTGGGGTGAACACATTACCTTCCACTCCCGATTGTTGATTACCTTCAGTTAGGCATTCAACAATTGTTTATATTTTTCTTCGTATTTTTGTAAATCACCAGCACCCATGAACACCAAAACAGCATTGTGTAAATCGAGCAGTTGATCCATGCTGTCTTCATGTAAAATTCCTTGGAATTTATTCATGCGCGCGCCTAAATCAGCAGAGCTAATTGCACCAGTTGTTTCACGCGCTGAAGTAAAGATTTCAGTCAAATAGACTTTGTCCGCTTTGTCCAAAATATCGACATAATCATCTTGGTATGCTTGTGTCCGCGAGAATGTGTGTGGTTGGAAAATAGCGACAACTTCACGGTTTGGATACTTTTGACGTGCAGCATCAATCGTTGCCTTGATTTCAGTTGGGTGGTGCGCATAATCGTCAACCAACACAATATCATCACTTAGCTTAGTTTCGGCGAAACGGCGCTTCACCCCTGTAAATGAAAGTAATTCCTGCTTTACCAAGTCCAAATCAAGTTTCTCAAAGTAACTGACTGCAATTACTGCCAATGAGTTCAAGACACCGTGTTCACCAAATAATGGCGTTGCAAAATTGCCAAGAAATTCATCATGATAGTAAACATCAAACTTCGCGCCTTCTGGTGAACGCTCAATATTAGTTGCTCGGAAGTCATCATCGGTACTTGTGCCATAGAAGTACATTGGTACATCAGTCTTCAACATCCGGAGTTGGGCATCATCCCCCCATGCAAAGATTCCCTTTTTCACCTTGTTCGCCACATCTTGGAATGCAGAGCGAACATCATCAATCCCAGTAAAATAATCAGGGTGATCAAAATCAATATTCGTCATAATGGCATAATCTGGGGTATAGTCTTCAAAGTGACGACGGTATTCGTCCATTTCAAACGTAAAGAATCGCGCATCCTTAATTCCCTTACCAGTACCATCACCAATTAAATAAGCTGTTGGTTCAACACCACCCAACACGTGGGCCAAAAGACCAGTTGTTGACGTCTTCCCGTGCGCACCAGCAACCCCAATTGAAGTTGTTTCATTAACAAGTTGTTCCACAACTTCTGGGTATGTCTTAATATCCAAACCCATCGCAATTGCTTGTGCAACTTCAACTTGGTCATCTTCAAATGAGTTACCGCGCACAATCGTCCAACCTTCGTGCAAATTGGCCGCGTCAAATGGGTACATCTTAATGCCCGCAGCTTCAAGTGGCGTTTGGGTAAACGTATATTGGGTAATATCTGATCCCGCAACCTCATACCCTTGATCATGCAAGATTAGTGCTAATGATGCCATCCCCGAACCTTTAATTCCGATGAAATAGTACTTTGTTTCTGCCATAATTCCTAAAAATCTCCTTCGTATTTTCCCTGTATTCACTTATTCGCCAGATACAAACATGGTAGTAGTTTCATACCCAAGCGCTTACTATTATTTCACTGTATCACAATTCATAATTGCACGACACGCATTACACAAGACAATTATTTATCGTCTTCAAAATAACGCACGGGCTTAATTGCAGATTTTTCTTCATCGATAATCGACGAAAGCGAGTGTCCAAGTCCACCCTTGCGTTTATCTTTTTCGTCAACTTTATTATTGACCGCAAAATCGGCATCAAACAAACTTGGTTGCTTGTCTTTTTTTGGTGCCAACACTTCTGGTTTGATTCCGGACGTGGTTGATTGTGGTTGTAACAATGTCGTATGCACTTGAGCGTCGCGCTTTTCAAACAATTCGTCAGCCGCCTCATCTGTATACGTAAAAATGAAGTAACTATCAACTGACTTGCGTAGTTCAGCTATTTGTTGCCCGTAATCTTCGCCTGCTGGATTTTTACGCATATAACGAATTGGTCGCTCATACTTTTCAGTGAAAGCTGGGTGCCACTCTTTGCGAATCGGATTTGTGACTTGCGAATTAATCGAATTGCGCAAATCCGGGATGCTAGGGTCGTTTTTATGCTCCTGATAATAAGCAGGTGTTTTATAATCGTCTGCCATAATCTGCCATCTTTTCTTTTTATATTATTTTCAATTCACGTTGACGTTTTTATCTCCGCGTCAAAAAAGAGCAACCCTAAGGCTACTCCTTTTATATTAGCACAATTATGTGAAAGTAGGCACCTTAGGCGAATAATCCTTGCGCTTTTTCAAAATCAAACGCTGCACCAACTGCTTGGAAATCGTCAGGCAAGATCATTGCGCCAGGTACTTGTGGTGCATTTGGTAAGCGGAGTTCGCGACCAGAAACAATCATGCCGTTTGATTCAACGCCACGCAACGCTCCCGGCCAAATAATCAAGCCGCTTGGCATCATTGCGCCCACTTTAGCGACAACAACCTTGATACCAGCTTTCATATTAGGTGAACCAGAAACGATTTGTAGATAGTCACCTTCACCAATTTGCGTTTTCGTCACTTGTAAGTGATCAGAATCGGCATGTGGTTCAGTACTTTCTACGTATGCAACAACAAACTTTGGATCATGATCAGCGACTAATTCGCCTTCAAATCCAGCAGCCACCAACGCCGCATTCAGCTTCGCAACTTGTTCGTCAGACAATTCAACTGAACCGTTCACTCCTGCTAAATCAAGCAGTTCACTAATCTTCAAGAAATTGTAGCCCGTCGTTGTACCGGTTGCGGTATCAAAAATACGAGTAATATTGGTTTTTGCTTCGTGCGCTTGGTTTACTGCATCGGGTGCAGTCAAGACAATTAAAGTATCCCCAACATGCGTAGGGTTATAACTTGCAATTAACATAATTATTTATTTCCTATCTATTATAAAAGTCACTCTCTTAGTTTAGAGGGTGACTCGTCGGTTTTCAACCATATTGGCAGATTTAGCAAAAATAATTACGCAACTACCAAACTATTAATGAATTTTTCTACTTCAACTTTGGTTTTACGGTCTTTGTTTACGAAGCGCCCAGTTTCGACACCATTTTCAAAAGCCATAAAACTCGGAATACCAAAGACGTCTAGTTCAACACACAAATCAAGATTTTCATCACGATCAACTGCTAAAAATGTATATTCCGCATTTTCCGTTTCAATTTGTGGCATAACCGGCTTAATAAACCGGCAATCAGGACACCAATCAGCTGAAAAGAACAGAATGGTTTTCTTGTCACCAATCAGATCCAATAAGCCTTGCTTATCTGTTTTAGGTAAAGTTTGCATGTGTATCTCCCTTTTACTTATTTATTGTAATTGATTATACCATATTAGTATAAAAAATTTTTACTTTTTGCCAGACATGTACTCCTGCATAGCGAAAAAAAGACATCACTCTTTTGTCAAAGGTAATGTCTCAGTATTAGAATATTTAATTCCGTCCCCAAATGGTATCAACGGCGCTCTTATCAAGATGTAGCGCTAATTGTTTAACTAGTTCTTTGGCGGCTTCAAAGTCTTTAATTGACCAGACCGTTTGATGCGTGTGAATATAGCGAGAAGCAACCCCCAACGCAACGGCAGGCACACCGTTCAGTTCTGTTTGAGCCGCAGCCGCGTCTGTTCCACCTTTGGAAACAAAGTATTGGTATGGAATGTTATTTGATTCGGCAATATCCAATACAAATTCCTTCAATAGCGGAGGCATTACAACTGATGGATCAAAGACTCGTAGTAAAGTGCCTTCATCAAGGTGTCCTTGGTGGTTTGTCTTACCATTAATATCATCAGCCGCAGACGAATCAACTGCAAAGAAAACATCTGGTTTCATCATGTTTACGGCACCATGTGCACCGCGCAAGCCGACTTCTTCTTGAACATCGGCACCCATGATAAGCGTATTAGGCGTTGGTGTATCCTTCAACGCTTCTAACGTATCCAAGACCGTCACCACGCCGAAACGATTATCCCATGACTTTGACATCACGCGTTTCTTGTTAGCGGTTATTACAGTTTCAACCTTCGGTACGATAAAATCGCCAGGTCGCACGCCAAATGCTTCAGCTTCTTGCGCTGATTCAAATCCCGCGTCGAATAAGATATCTTCGATTTTTGGTGTCCCATTCGCACCACTATTACCACGCAATAAGTGTGGTGATACCGATGATGACACAACAGGATACGCATTATCACGTGTAAACAAAGTGAAACGTTGTGATAAAACAACGTAAGGATTCCAGCCACCGACAGCTGCCACGTTGAACAACCCCATTGGCGTGATGTTTGTAACGACAAACCCAACTTCATCCATGTGGGCAGCAAACATAATCCGTGGGGCATTAATATCTGCATTTTGTTTAACCCCAAAAACACCACCTAGACCATCTTGATGAATCTCATCAACCAACGGCGTTAAGTCAGCTTTAAACAACGCGCGGACGTTACTTTCATTTCCACTAGTTCCTTGCGCTTCCGTATACTTCTTGATTCGTGCAAATCCTTGTTCATCCATAATCATCCCGACCTCATTTTCTCAACTTATTGGTATATACCCACCATTATAGTCCTTTCGCTGCACTTTACTAAACAAATTGGATTATTTATTTACTGCAATAAAAAATCCCATCACAAAGTGACAGGATTAATCAAATTATAAAATTTTGTTTTCGCTGACGATTTCAAGCGTTTGTGCATCAATCACTAGTTCATACTGTTCAAGTTCGCCATTTCGTCGTAATGACACGCCACCGTGGTAAACCGCAAATTCAGCATCATCTGTAACTAGCACATCAATATCCTTGCTAAGCCAAGTACCTTCAATGTTTCCGCGTTGCGCAAATTCATCATGAATCTTTGCAATAATCGTCGCATGAACTTTGTCGGCTGATTTTTGTTGTGCTTGTTTCCCAACAACTGCTGCTAAACCAAGACTCCCGAGAATTCCGGCAATAATCCCAAAACCTTTTTTGTTCATTTTTCTAGTTTCTCCCACTTGCGCTAGCTTTACACGATCGCATTTCTCTTCACACATTAATTTAGCACTATCACGCTTAAAAATATACCGAAAATGTTGTTTGTAACCGACTTGTATCAGTCGCAATATTCGAGTCATGTTGATTACGTAAATTACTACATTTTTTCACATAGTGGTTTGATTATAGCTTTTTGTCACTTGTTTTCTGCGTTTTTCCGATACATCATTCGCCCATCCAAACCAAAGACGCGCTCTGAGAACTGACCTGGTTCAGTGTGTTCTAATACAGTATCAATCATCTGGATTGACGCATCAAGTTCATCAAGTTGATGCAATATATTAGCCTCCAACACCATTGGCCGCACTGGTGAGCCATATTCTAACAAACCGTGGTGCGCTAATACAACATGGCGCAATAACAGCATGTCTTCAGCATGGAGATCAATATTAAGTTCGTGAGCCGCTAAAACAATTTCTTCATCAATCAAGACAATGTGACCAATCAAATTTCCAGATGTGGTATAAGTAGTTCCCACCGGGCCAGATAATTCGACCGTTTTACCTAAGTCATGTAGTAATGCCCCCGCGTACAACAGTGAACGGTCAACTTGTTCGTATTGTGCTGCCACACTAGTCGCTAACCGGGCAATTGAGATTGTGTGATACGCCAAGCCACCATTAAATGCATGGTGATTTTTTTTAGCAGCTGGGTATGCATAAAAAGTATCCGCATGTTTTTGTAGCAAGTAACGAACAATCCGATTCCAGTTTGGATTCGTAATTTGGAATAAAAGCTGGGTGACTTCTTCTTCCATTTCTTTTTTTCGCATTGGTGCACTCGCCACAAAATCATCTGGATCAACATCAGCTGCTAAATCAGGTAATCCGATGTGCAAAATTTTTAATTGTGGCTTACCTTGATAAACTTGACGGACTGCTTGCATCACAACAACTTCGCCAGCTTTAAAAGTTGCTACCATTTCTGGCGTCGCTTCCCAAACCATACCTGGCATTTCACCAGACGTATCGGTCATAACTAATGCAAGATATTGATTCCCGTTTTTAGCAACCCGTACATCTGCACTTTTGATCAACGCATAAATTTCCATCCGTTCATCAACATTAAATTCATATAACTTGCGTGTATCCATTCACAACCACCTTCTTCCTTTTAAAGTTTAATCAATATTTCCGCTGACACAGTATCTTGAACCGTTGTGTCAGCCGTAAAATACAACACTTGATGTGACTGACCTAATTGTTGCAATAACTCAAGTACCTGCTGGCGGCGTTGGTAATCAAAATTAACAAACCCATCATCAATCAACAACGGCAATTCCACGATGTCTTGTAAAACAATCGCAAACGCAAACCGCAACGCCACGTACAATTGCTCGCTAGTTCCTTTTGATAATTGTTCAACTGTAAATACCGCACCATCCGCTGCAACGAGTTTGATTTCATCACCCACAAATCTAATTTCATTATACCCTGATAATGTCAGAATTTTAAAATAATTAGTAGCCAACGCAAGGATTTGTGGCAACCGTTCGTTGGATGCTTTAGCAAGCGCTTTATTAATCCATTGAGCAGCTAGTGCTTCAACATAGTAATTGTCCAGTTGGCGCAATAAATCAGTTTGAGCGTTTGCGATTTGTTGTTGGACCTGGATGTACGTGCCATCTGCTGCCATTTGCTGTTGGTGCGCTTTTAAATCAGCCAGTTGCGCTAAGTAACTCTGCTGCATATTTTCCGCATCATTAACGGCTTGCTCCGCCAAAATGACTTGCTCTGGCAGCTCATCTTTTAAGTGTTCTAATTGTTGCATTTGTTGTGGTGTCAATTGATCAGCCAATAACGTGATCCGTGCCAAGCGTTGTTGTTGTTCCACTTGCAACGTCAATTGTGCCTGATACGCTTCATCAGATTCAATGTTTAAGCTCAGATAAATTGTTTGTAGTGCTGTTTGTAGCTCTTGGTAGCGTTGACGCATTTCGTCTTGATTACTCAAATTCAATTCTACCTTCGCACTTGCCATCGATTCACCATTGCGTTGTTGATTAATCAGTTGGAAGAATTGACGAGCACGTAGAACGTCAATCGCCAAACTATCAATTGATGATGCTTGCATCGTGAATTGATCAATCAATTTCAAGTCGTTTACTGCTGACTGTGCTATTTCTTGAATCTGGTTAATTTGTGTTTGCAAATTTGCCACTTTTTGGACTTGATTTGCGTACTCAATCAACAACGGCTGTAAGGCATAAATTTCCGCAGCACTTTTCTCTGCAAAATATTTCCCAATTGGCTGTGAAACATCGTTCGAAGCTTGTGATTCTTTGAATTTGTAAATACCAAAAACGATACCAGCAACAACAAAGGTTCCACCAACAAGCTTACCAAAACCAGGCGTTAACACTGTCAGCAACAAGCCAATCACCACCGCTAATACTGGTGCAATGGCGTCCATCTTAGTTCGTGGTCGGTTATTTTGAATTGTTTGTAATTCGGCCCCCGTCATTGGTTGCGGCACAGGGTTCAAAGCAATTTGACTTGCTAATTGTGCCATTTGATTTTGTACTAGTCGGCTTTCATTTGTTAACCGTTGATAACTCCCCCCCACTTGTTCGTAGCGCGGTAAGTTTAGTTCTAGTTGATCCATTGCCACCTTATTTTGCAAGTACCCACTCAACTCAGGTGATTGCACTGTTGCATCACGTTCGCCATGCGCAATCCGATTTATATCAGCTCGAGCGCTGTTGACTTGCACTTGTAACTGGGCAATCTTATTTTGAACAGCATCACTAATCTCAACGGCTGGTGAGGACTGTTTTACTTCAGCATTCAATTGGCGCCATTCTCGATAAATGGGCGCCACTCGCTGTAACGTTTGTAGTTCTAATAAACGCTTTTGTTTACTCTTAGTACCAGCTGAATATGCTCCCAATTGCTCAGTGATATTGCTAATTTGTTTAGTAAGTGCTTGATAAGCGGGTAAAGTCGCGCTAGCCGCATTAAGCTTTGTTTCTAGCGCATGATAGGCATTAATAGCTTCGTTAATTGGGCGTTTTCCGGCTTTCGACCCTGCAGCAAATTTATTCTTGGCCGTTTTTTCAAATTGCTGCGCAACTTGTAGCCATTGATCTGAGCCAGCTGCACCAATCCGTAATAACCGTTCTGTTAATTCGCTTGGATTCAGTTCCACAATTTCATTTAAATCAATTTGGCCAAAAGAATAGACTTGCTGAAACGTTTCTCGTGTTAACGGCGCCAAAATATCAGCCATTTTCGCTTCGGGGTTTGGCACTTCTAAATTACTTTTTGTATAATACATTTTTGTGACAGTCGCTGTCCGACCGACACGAGTTAGGCGATACTCTAAGTCATTGTCAACAAAAATTAATTCCCCACCATATTCTGCCTTACTTTGCGGCTCATACGTATTAACGTGTTTACCCTTATTAGCGGCAAAACCAAACAACATGCCAACAATGAACTGCAGCAACGTTGATTTTCCCGCTTCATTCAAACCATAGATGACCTGCAGTTGTTGGTTGAAATCAAATTCTTGATTTGACCACTTTCCGAAGCCATAGATTTTTACGTGCTTAATCTTCATCGGTAACCTCCCCATGAATTGTGGCATTCATTAATTGACGTGCACGCTGTTGTAATTGGCTAAGCACCGCAGGATCATCAAAATGGCTGGTGATAAATGTATCTGGCAAATTCTTCAGACCAATTTGATGAATGTTGCTAGCATTAAAAACTTCGCTAGCCGCTTTTTCCCAATAACTATTATCTAAACTCATAATCTGTGGTTGTACCACGTCGGCTACCGCAATAATTCCATTAACCCACACCACATCCTGCTTGGTAATCAACTGCTGATTAACTTGATAAGTGGTTGTCCCATCATCAATTCGTACCCGCATTACGTCACTTAAAGATTCAATTCCAATCAGTGTAACTGTGAATATTTGTAATTCTGGTCGGATTAACGTGACTAATTTAGCGCTTATTGTAGCAACCAAATCACCTTGATTTTTGATTCCCACTACATCCACGGTCAACTGCTCCCATATTATTGGCGCAACTGGAATAAACACCGGCAATAACTCTCCATTTTCAGATTTCACTAGCAAATAACCTTTAGCGCCGGTTTCTTTTTCGTTGTGTCCTTGGATATTACCTGAATAACTAATAGTCGGGTGTTCATGGAGTACCTGTCGCTTATGGATATGTCCCAACGCCCAATAGTCATAATGCTTAGCAAGCAGTTCTGTTACCGAGGTCGCCGCATAACTGGCGTCATTGCCGCCAACTGTTCCGTGATACATACCAATCTGAAAATCCTCAGTTTGTTTTAACGGAAATTCAATTGCCATATCGGTAGCCAGATGACGTTGTGGATAGCTGAAACCGGTGATAGCGACGGTCGTTCCATCAGCCAAGACTAATTTTTCGGTCGTAATTGCAGTTCCAAATACATGCACATTTGCCGGCCAGGGCAACTTAGCCAATGAATCAGCCATAAAATCATGATTACCATAACTCAAGTAAACTGGGATTTTTGCGGTATACAACCTTTCAAATTGCTCACCTAAAAAGTCTAAAGTTGTAACACTTTGATTAGCTGAATCAAACAGATCCCCAGGTAAGAGCACAAAATCAACCCGTTGACTAAGCGCATCATCAATCATCCGTTCGAATGCAGTTGTAGTCGCTTCTTGAACCCGATTGAGTAATTCAATTGGCATATTTTGTAATCCATTGAACGGATTACCCAGATGGACATCAGCTGCGTGGATAAACTTCATGAGGTTCCCTCTTTTCCTTTGATTTTTGAACGTTTGTTCGTTATATTTAGTATAACTAAAAACGCTTAATTCTGCCACATATTTGTGATTAGCCATTTCTCCCCATAATAATTAACCTCAACATACGAAAATAGCCCTTCAGCTCAAACTGAAAGACTATTTGTTGACCATATTCAATTTAGAGATACGCACACGTCATAAAGGCTTATTGTTATACCCAACTCACATAAATGGATTCCAAAAGCGGCTATGATTTATCACAACTAACACGATTCCAATGATAAACATGGCAGCAACTCCAATCAAGGCAATTATATCCGCTCGCTGAAATACTTGGCGCATGTACCATGTTCGTTTTTTATTAGCGCCAAAACGTCGTAATTCCATTGCCTTAGAAATTGATTCAATGCGTTCCAAACTCGAAAAAATCAGCGGAATCAAGATCTGCGTTGCCCCCTTGATTCGCGTTATTAATTTACCTTTTTTTGAAATCTCATAACCGCGGGCTTGTTGCGCAAAGCTAATGCGTTGAAAATCATTTTGCACATCTGGAATATACCGCAGCGTTAACGCCACAGCATATGCGACTTTGTATGAGACCCCAATTCGATTCAATCCCGCTGCAAATTCACTGGGATTTGTAGTTAACAAAAAGGTCAATGCCAGTGGCACTGTCAGAAAATACTTGATTAGCATATTAAGCTCATAAAACATTTGCTCGGCGGTTAAAGAATAACGCCCACTACCGAGCAACACATGACTACTATGATATAGCTGTACCCCATAATGTGGTGCAAAAACATAAACCATCAGTAAATTAAAAATGGTAAATGCGCCAATAAATTTCACTAGGAAACTAATCTCTGACCACTTAATTTGAGACACTTTTAAGATAATCAATGCCACTACACTTAATAAGATCAGAAAACGTGTATCATAACTCACCATGCCGATAATCGTAAATCCCAGAAAACCTAGCAATTTGGTAGCACCACTCAGCTGATGGATTGGTGACTGGCGATCAATATAACCTAAGACATTAAACATTCGCCACCCCTTTCTTTGCTTGTTGTTCTGCTGCAATTACTTTTGTCGTTAATACTTCAGGATTCCCAAGTTCAAAGCGCTGAGCTAAATAATATAAACTAGTTAGTGCTAATGACGCCGCTTTAACTACTGGTGCATTATTTAATACTTCACTCGGTGTTGCGTCTAACAACAATTGTCCATCGCTGATTACAATCGTGCGGTCAGCGTACTCAAGCATCAGATGCATATCGTGTGTAATTATGATAATAGTGATGCCATTCGTAACACGTAAGTTTGCCAAGAAATTCATCATCGCTGTATAATGAGCCAAATCTTGGCCGGCGGTTGGTTCATCCAAAATTAACACTTTAGGCTTTAACACGAGAATCGACGCAATTGTCACGCGCTTTTTTTGGCCAAAGCTTAATGCACTAATTGGCCAATTGCGCATTGTATACAAATCAGTTAGCCGTAAAATTTCAGCAACTTGCGCTGTGACTTGTGCCAGTTCAATACCACGTAATTCAAGACCTAACGCCACTTCTTCGTAAACCGTATTTTTTGAAATCATTTGGTTAGGATTTTGGAGGACATAGCCAATCTGGTCCGCGCGTTCTTTAATAGAAAGTTCCGTTAAATCTTGCCCATTTAGTTTAATTTGACCGGCCGTTGGCTTCAAAAATCCAGTAATTAAGTTACTTAACGTCGACTTACCCGAACCGTTTTTGCCAACAATACTAATCAACTCACCGGTATTCACTGTGATATTTAAATCAGTAAAAATTTGTTTACCACGCGGATACGCAAATGCTAAATGCTCAATCTCCAGTAAAGATTGCTGTGCTGACTGAGATGCAGTGGTAGGTTGTTGTGCCAACCATCCACTAAGTTTATCCTGAATATCTGATCCGTTCACAGTTTGAACATTATCAATATTCGTCAATGAGTTAAAATCAACACCAGCATGCGCTAAAGCGGCTAGATATAGTGGTTCCCGCAGCCCCAAACTTGGTAATTTGCCGGCCCGCAATACGTTTGCGGGCGTGTCATCAGCAACAATCCGACCATTGTCCAATACAATTAGCCGATCAATTGGCCGATGGAGCACGTCTTCGAGTCGATGTTCAATAATAATCGTCGTTAACGCATGTGCGCGTGCGATATCATCAATCATTTCAATCGCGGCTTTACCAGCGGCCGGATCTAAACTTGCTAGCGGTTCATCAAATAATAAAATTGGGCTTTCATCAATTAACACACCACCCATTGCAACCCGTTGCTTTTGCCCACCAGAAATAGCTTGTGGTGCCTGCTTTAACAAGGCCGTAACATTCAATTGCTGGGCCCATTGGTTAACCCGCGTTAACATTTCGGCATGTGCTATTTGATCATTCTCCAACGCAAATGCTAAGTCTTCACCAACCGTCAATGCCACAAACTGTTCATCCGGATCTTGCAACACAGTTCCCACGTCAAACGAACGTGCAAAAATACTCCCCGAATTCACGTCATGCCCATTTACCTTAGCCATGCCCGTAATCGTACCGGCATAACTTTCTGGAATCAAGCCATTGATTAATCTGCTTAATGTCGACTTACCTGAACCAGATGCTCCCGCTATCAAAACTTTTTCACCCGGCATAATTTTTAAGTTAATTTCATGCAGTGTTGGTTCAGCTTGCGTCCGATATTGAAACGTTAAGTCGTTAAATTCAATTATTGGTTCTGTCATCTTGCTCACCCTTTTAATATCCTTTCAAAGCCAAACTCATTTTATTTACTTTCATTCAAAAACAAGCTTGTTCTGTTGAAAGCTCTGTTACTTTACGTGGCTCAATCAACTTGGCAAATGTGCCCCCAATGTAGTGCGCCAAGCGATTTACAGACACGCAGTGGTATTTAACAAATTAAAAAATATACCTACTATGTACAAAGCCAGGCAAAAATTTATCCTGACTTTTAATTGCAATATTAATCTTCCTTCGTTAATGACCCACTTTGCGTACGTGATTTAGCATATGCCACTACCAAAATTGAACCAACTACTGCCACAGCAATAAACGTTGTAATCCAAGCAACGATGCCTTGAACAAAGACTTTATTGGCAGGTTCTGAATAAATAAAAATATCTCCTAATGGTGCAATCACAACCCAAGCGATTAAACCGGCAACAGCTTGCCACACATTGAAGTAGATTAATTTGCGGCGCGTTAAGTTACCATTTTCTAAATCTAAACGTTTCTTAATTAAACCGAGTAAGAAGCCAAAGGCACCATCGGCAATTACCCATGACCACCAAACACTTCCCCACGTTAAATCGTTCAAAGAGTGACCAATCAACCCAATAAACAGACCGGCAATGGGACCAAAAATTGCGGCGAATAGTGCCAAAATTGCGGAACCTAAATTGATAGTTGTATCAGGAATCCCCGTTGGAATTGGTAAGAAACGCATCAACACGAAGAATAACGCCGCACCAATCCCGATTGCGACGACCGTGCGAACCGCCAGACCATTTTTGTGACTGTTAGAATTTTGTGCCATTTAGAATACCTTACTTTCTTTTACATTAACTTAATTTACTTTTGAAATTTTAACTGACCAGTCTTCACCAGCACCAACGT